>CANHON010000024.1 GCA_947462115.1 Deltaproteobacteria bacterium
CCTTCACCACCTCGCGCAGCGCATGGATCCGCAAGATCTCGTTCGCCATGCCGGCGATGCGGTCGCGGGCCTTCGACTTGCGGCGGTCCCAGGTCTGGCCGCCGAGCTTGTCGAGGGCGGGCGGGGCGCCGCCGGTCGCGCGGTAGGGCTGCAGCCGGTCGAGGCGGGTGACCGGCAGGTACATGCGGTCGCCGCCGCGGTACTCCAGCTCGACCATGTCCTGCTCGACCTCTTCGCCGCCGATGGGCAGGCTGAGCCGGCGCAGGCCGATGAACTTGCCGATGCCGTGGCGCACGTGCACCACCAGATCGCCCACCCGAAGCTGCGCCAAGCCCGAGCTGCCGAGCGTCTGTCCCCGCCCCTTGTTGCTCTGGGGGATGGCCCGGGCCTTGGCGCCGAAGATCTCGTCAGCGGCGATGATCGCGAGCTGAGACTCTGGCGCGTGAAAGCCCCGGTCGAGCGCGCCCACCCAGGCCGCGAGCTGCCCCTCGGCGGCGAACTCGCCCACCGCTTTGGGGTGGAGGCGCAGGCCGTGGGGCTGGAACATCGCCCGCAGGCGCTCGAGGCCGCTCTGGCTGTCCACCACGATGGCCAGCTGCCAGCTGGCGTTCAGCCAAGCCTGAAGCTTGCCGATGACCGGGGCGAGCTCGCCCTTTCCAACGCGCAGCTCGGTATTTTCGCGGGCGTCGAACAGGTGTGCCGGCGCTGCGCCCTCGGCCACCATCCCGCCCAGCCGCGGGCAGCGGGCGGCCCGCAGCTCGGCCTCGACCTGCTCGGGGCGGGCGAAGCGCTCGGTCGGCGAGACCACCGGCCGCTCTAGCGGCTCCAGCGACCGCCAGCGCTCGTTGGCCACCCGATCGGCGCGCTCTAGCTCGCTCGCGAGCTCGGCCGGCTCGGCGATCACGACCAGGGCCCCGCCCTCGGCGGCCACCTCCAGCGGCGAGCAGAGGGGGTAGAGGGCGCAGAGGTAGTCCTCGGCGGCCGGGAACCACAAGCCGCGCTGAAGATCGGCCAGCACACGCTGCCGAACGAGGTGCCCGCCCGCCCCAGCCTCCACCACCGCCAGGGTCTGGGCGGCGGCCCGGCGCAGGGCTTCGGGGCCCACCACGGCCTCTCGGGCCGGCAAGATGGACACCTCTTGGAGCTTGCCGAGGCTGCGGCGGGTCTGGGGGTCGAGCGCGTGGACGCTCTCGACCTCGTCGTCGAACAGCTCCACCCGCAGCAGGTGGGGGGCGCCGGTGGGCCAGAGGTCGATGACCGAGCCTTGGCGCGACACGCAGCCGGGCTCCTCGACCCGCTGCACCATCAGGTAGCCCCGCTCGATGAGCTTACCGATCAGCGCGTCTCTCTCGATGATGTCGCCTCGGCGGAGCCGCAGGCGCAAGGCGCGGAGGGTGGCCCGGGGCAGCACCCGCTGGAGCAGCGCCCGCCCGGGCGCGACGACGACCACCGGTCGGCCCTCGCCCAGCGCGTCCAGCGCCGCGAGCCGCTCCCGGGGGATGTCGGGGTGCGGGCTGACCCCGTCCCAGGGGCGGCTGTCGTCGGCGGGCAGGCGCAGCACCGGCGGGCCTTTTCCGCCGAGGTGAAAGCGCAGCTCCAGCAGCAGGCGGTCGGCCTCGTCGCGGCTGCCGGCGCAGACCATCAGCGGCCGGGCCTTGGGGCCGGCGCAGACCGCCTCGGCCGCGCGCGCGAGGGCCCAGCCGAGGGCCCCGCTGGGCAGGCCCGAGAGGCTGTGGTCGGGGCCGAGCTGGCCGGCGATCGCCTGAAGCAGCGCGGGTGTGCTCACTCGACGGGCGGCCGCTGGGCCGCGACGCGGGCTTGGGCCGCGGCCTTGAGGGCCTCGACGCCGCCGACCCGCTCAATGTAGAGCAGCGACTGGGCCACCAAGATCACGTAGGTCCAGAAGAACCAGAAGCCGACCCAGGCCACAAAGCCGGGGTAGCCCATGCCTTGGACCAGCTCAAGGTCGTAAAACAGCCGCAGCAGGCCAAAGAGGATGAAGGGCGCGACCAGCGCGAGCACCGTCATCCGGCGGCCCTTGGTCAGCACCTTGCTGCGCTCCAGCACGGCCCGCTCGTTCTCCAGGGCGGCGACCGGATCCACGAAGGCGTACATGGTCCAGAACAACAGGCCGGGCAGCAGGAGCTGAATGCCGAGCTGGATGCTGAGCTGCGCGAACAGGTGCGGCACGAACATGCGCCCATAGCGGCTGGTCGCGAAGCGCAGGCCCCCCATGGCGCTGTGCTGGGTGCCCCCGACGTGCCGCAGCGCGATGAAGACGGCGGTGGCCGCGGTCAGGGGCCCGATCAGCAGCTCGGCCGCGAGGTTGAGCCCGGTCCAGCCGAGGAGCACCGGCACCATCGCGTCTTGGCCGGTGGCCCCGCCGCCGATCACCGCGTCGTAGATCGCCTTCTCGGAGACGCCGAGCAGCAGGCTGATCGCGCCTACCACCAGCAGCGCCAGCGGGGCAGAGCCCGCCAAGGCCTTGAGCGCCTGGAAGAAGGCCCGGATGGCCCGCGTGAGGGAGGAGAACAATCAGCACCCGATTGGCGATGCCCCTGAGCGGGCGGCGAGGTCCAAGGCGTGGCGCCCGACGAACCTCGGCCCTCCGGCTAACCCGGACCCGCGCCGGGGCGCGCTGTGTCCGGTTAGCGGAGCGGGCGGTCCGGGCTGGGGCCGCCGGGCTTCGGTTGGGTTGAGCGCGGAGGGCGGGCTGATGGTGAGCGCGAGCGTCCACACGTCCTTGTTGGAGCGCCTGGGCGGCCGTCCGTTCACCTTGGGCGACCTCGACGCCATCCGCCTGTTGCTGCGCGGCAACAGCATCATCGACTGGCACCGCGTGCACTTCCAGAATGTTGACGAGGTCGATGCTTTCCTCAAGCTGCACCTCCTCGACATGCGCATCGCCGAGGACCGGGCCCGGCTGCAGCACGTGCACCGCGAGGCGGTCAACTACCTGATCCAGCACCTGGGTCTGCAGTTCCCCCCGGAGCTCATCGAGCCCGCCGACGTGCGCGACATCTTCTTGCTGGCCAGCCAAACCGGTGGGTTCCGGCGCAAGCAGATCCACGCCTGCGTCATCCTCAAGCTGATGCACGTCGTCAGCCACATGGACGCCGCCGAGCTGCGGTTCCAGACCTCGCTCTCGGAGTCGGCCATCCTCGAGCTGGCCGAGCAGCGCATTGTTTTGGCGGCCGAGCGCATGCGCGCCGCTGGCTTCCCGCTGGCGGCCTTCTACGGCAGCCGCAAGACGCGGAACTCCATCATCACCAAGCTGCTCGCCAAGAAGGAGAACACCGCGGTCACCATCTTCGACAAGCTGCGCTTCCGCATCGTGACCGAAGAGCGGGAGCAGGTGGTCTCGGCGCTCGCCTGGCTCATCCGCGAGATCGTGCCCTTCAACTTTGTGATCCCCGGGCAGAGCCACAACAACCTCGTGCACCTGGAGCAGCTGCGGTCCCGCGGCGCTTTTGGGGCCATCGAGGGGGAGCTGCAGAACATCGGCGAGGGCGCCGGCACGGACGCCAACCCGGCCTCCGGCGACAACTTTCAGATCGTCAACTTTATCATTGACCTGCCGGTGCGCGTGCCGGACGCGGTGCACCCCGCGGGCGCCGCCGGACAGCTGCTCGGCCGAAGTGTGCTGGCCCTGGTCGAGTTTCAGGTGCTCGATCGGGAGACGGCGCGGGCCAACGAGGAGGGTCAGAACGCCCACCACTTCTACAAAGAGCGCCAGCGCGCCGTGGTCGAGACCCGGCTCCGCAAGGGCGGTCGGCACCGCAACCGCAGCTGAGCCTCAGGCCGGCGAGCCCGGCCCCCGGATGTGCAGGGGCAGCTCATGAATGCCCTGCAGCACGAGATCGGCGTGGTCGGCGAGCTGCTCGGCGGTGGCGGGGCCGGTGAGCACGGCGACGCGCAGGCCGAGGCCCGCGGCGGTGGCCATGTGCAGGTCGTGGAGGCTGTCGCCGACCATCACCACCCCGCTCGGGTGCAGGCCGGTGGCGGCGCAGAAGGCCAGCGCCATGCCGGGGCCGGGCTTGGTGCCGTGCCCGCTGTCCCAGCCGCAGATGAAGTCGAAGTCGTTGATCAGGCCGAGGTGCTCCAGCGTCTGGCGCGCGCTCTCCTCGTTGTCGCTCGTGGCGAGGCCGATGCGCAGGCCGGCGGCGCGCAGGGCGGCGATGGTGCGGTGCAGGCCCTCCACCGGCACCACCTGGCGGGCACCCTCGGTGAAAACGGCGTCGATGAGGTCGGTCAGCGCGTCGACGTCGGCGCCCGGCAGCAGCGGCAGCCAGCAGTCGGCCACGTCCGCGGCGGTGCCTGAGACCATCGGGGAGCCCGGCGCGAAGCGGTCGGTGTCGGGGTCCTGGCCGCAGGCGCGCAGCAAGGCCGGCACCAGCGCCGCGTGCCCGCGGGCCGCGAGGGTGGCCGCGCGACGGCTGATGGGGGCCCAGGAGCGCGCGAAGTCGAGCAGGGTGCCGTCCTTGTCGAACAGCACCGCCGAGTATCGGCGGCTCACGAGGGCTGAACCACGCGCAGCTCGCGGATCATGCGGGCGGAGTCGGACACGTGCTTGGTGGCGCGCAGCCGATCGTCGGTGACGTTGCGAACGATGCCCTGCGGGTCAATCACGAAGGTCACCCGGCCCGGGATGAGCCCGAGGGTGCGCTTGACGCCGTAGCTCTTCTCCAGCGCGCGGTCGGCGTCGGAGACCAGGGTGAAGGGCAGGCGGTGGTGGGCGGCGAAGGCGGCGTGGGTGGCCACGCTGTCGTCGCTCACGCCGATCACCGAGGCCCCCGCGTCGACGAAGTCGGCGTACTGGTCGCGAAAGGCGCAGGCCTCGGCGGTGCAGCCCGGGGTCTCGTCCTTGGGGTAGAAGTAGAGGACGACCGGACCCTTCGCCAGGAACGACGAGAGCCGAACGGGGGCCCCCGTCTGGTCGGGGAGGGTGAAGTCGGGGGCGCGGTCGCCGACGGCGAGGGGCATGGCAGGCTCCGGTGGGCAGGTTCGGCAAGGGTCGAGAATGTTCGGGCAGAGGGTATCCCAGCGCGGCGGCGGGTCTGCCTGGGCACCGTGCGGCCCGGCCTCAGCGCGGCGGGGCCTTGAGTGCGCCGTCCGGCCCCACCAAAACAGCGGTGGCGCCGAAGTCTTCGGCGGAGAGGTCCCGCACGAGGGCGACGGCCTTGGCCTCGGGGTCCTGGGTGGGCACGCCGCCGCCGACCTGCACCGTGGGCAAGACGGCCCCGCCGAGGAAACGACCCTCGCGGTCGAGCTTGGCCTCGAGGACCGCGCCCACCCCGGCGTTGCCCTTGATGTTGAAGCGGCCGTAGGTGGCGAAGTTACCGAGCGAGTAGGCGATCAGCCGGTCCTTGTAGACCTCCATGCCCCGGAGCACATGGGGGCCGTGCCCGATGACAATGTCGGCCCCGGCGTCAATCACGGCGCGGGCGAAGCGCCGCAGGTCGCCCCGCTCCTCGCCGTAGAAGACCTCGGGGCCGTCCGGCACGTGGAGGGCACGGCTGCCCTCGGCGCCGCCGTGGAAGCTCACCATCACGATGTCGTGCTCGGCGGCCAGCGCCTTGACGATGAGCGCGGCGCTCTTGTGGTCGTTGACGTAGTGGCTGTTGCGGTTGGTGTGAAAGCCCACCATCGCGATCTTCAGCCCGTTGACCTCGGTGCTCGCCAGGTCGCCGGGCCGGCCGCTGTGGCGGATGCCTTGGCGGTCGAGCAGGGCCTCGGTGTCGATCCGGCAGTCCCGCCCGAAGTCTTCGGCGTGGTTGTTGGCGGTGCTCAGCAGGTCGAAGCCCGCCGCCTTGTACAGCGGCGCGTACCTTCCGGGTGTACGGAAGGCGTAGCAGGAGCCCTCGGGCGACTCGGGCTTACATTTGGTGGTCTCGCCGCGATCGCACAGCGGCCCCTCGAGGTTGCCGAAGGTGAGGTCGGCGTCCTTGAGCCAGGCGCTGACGCCGCCAAAGGTGCCGTCGATCTCCGGGTTCATGACCCCGGCTGGAAAGTCGGTGCTGATCATCATGTCGCCGACGGCCCGCAACCGCAGGGTCGCCCCCTTGGGCGCGGCGCTTTTGAAGGCGCTCGGGTCGGCCCGCCGGCCCCGCTCGAGCACGGCCTCGAGGCTGCGGTTGTCGATGGCCTGGTACAAGAACTTGTCGAGGTCCAGTCGGCCGGGATCCACCGCTTTGACCTTCTCCCAATCGGCGACCACCGCCGCCCAGTCGGCCTTGGTCCAGGCCAGCCAGCCGCGCTCCCACCGGCAGTCGGTGGCATCGGGCCCGGCCTCGCTCACGCAGCGGTCGAAGATCGCCTGGGCACCTTTGAGGTCTTTGGCCCGGACCTTCGCTTGGCCCTGGGCCAGCAGCGTGGCGGGCTCGGCGGCCGGGTCCGCAGGGGGCGCCTCGGGCGGCGCAGCGAGCGCGGCGCTGGCGAAGGGCAGGGCGAGGACAGCGGCCCACCGGAGGGTGGACGCGCGGCGTGGGCGGATCATGGCGGCTCCTCGGTCGCGACGGCGGGTGCCTGTCCGCGAACATGCCGGTCCACTATCCTCGGCCCCCGCCTCTACGCGAACCCCCGGGGTCGCCGCCCGGTGCCGGTCTCGGCCGCGGTCAACCGCCCGGGATGGCGAGGCGCTCGACCCGCTCCAGCAGGGCCTTGGCGGAGATCATTTCGGCGAAGGGCAGCACCCGGCCGGCGGCCTCTGCGGCGGCGGTCTTCTCGCCGCACAGGCGCTTGGAGACCGCGAGGATGACGTTGTTGGGGCTATTTTCGAGGCGCTCCTTGAGGGCCGCTGCCCGCCAGTAGCCCAGCACCTCCACGTGCGCCTCGCGCCCGCCCTTGGAGAAGCTCAGGTCGGGCACCATCAGGCCCTGCCCGCCGAGGCGGATCGGGTCGGCGGGTCGGACGGCCCAGCCGCTGTCCAGCTCCGCCCAGCGCTCCACCAGCCAGGTCACCGGTCGGGGCTGCCAAGCGCCGGTGTCTTGGTAGTGGCTGTGCAGGCCCATGCTCTCGTCGAGCGAGAAGCTCTTCCGCGCGTTGTTCTTGCCCCAGGCGAGCTCCGCTTCGATCGACCACGGCCCCGGCTGCAGCGGCAAGGCGGGCAGAAAGGTGGCAAGCTGCATGCCGTAGCGGGTGGTCGCGGTGAGCAGGCTCTGCGGCCCATCCACATTCACGATCAGCGCGCCATCTTCGTCGTTGGACAGGGTGTAGAGGAGCTGAAAGAACTTGAGGAAGCGGAACAGCTGCCGCGCCCTGCCTGGCGCGGGGGCCTCGAGGCGCAGGCGCATGCTTCGGGCCCGCAGCAGGCAGCTCTGGGCGAGGGACAGGTTGTAGCGGCGCAACAGGGCCTGGGGATCGGCGGGGGCGCTGTAGGCGGTGAGCTGCTGCTCGTCCTTGTGGTCGGCGTAGAGGGCCCGGCCCAGGGCCTCGGCGGACCAAGGCTGGCCGTCCTCGAGCGGGGGTAGCTCTGCTGCGATGGCCTGCAGCACGCTGTTCGCGGTGGGGCCGCCGGTGGGGCTGGGCTTGAGCAGCAGGGGGCCCGCCGCGGCCGCCGCGAGGAAGACCCGCTGGCGCAGCGCCTCGGGCGGGATCGGGCTCTGGCACGCGAAGTCACACTGGTCGAGCAGCACCTTGGCCAGCCCCTTGTGGAGCTTGTGCCGGGGATCGTCGCCCTGCTGCTCCGCCAGCGCCTCGGCGATCGCCCGGCGGGGCCAAGCCTCCGCGGCGGCCTGCTCAAACAGCGCCATCAGCGAGCCGGCCTCCGCGAGGATGGCCTCGTCATCGTCGTCGACGAAGGAGGGCGTGACGCGCTTGGCCGACACCTTCACCCGCAGCAGGTCACCGGTAAGCATCGTGGCTCCGGCGGCGGGCCGAGGTGCCGACCTCTCGGGTCTCGGCCGCGACCAGCTCGTAGAGGACCGCGCTTTTCCCGGGCTGCGGACGGAGGATTCGGCCGAGTCGCTGCACGTGCTCCCGCACCGTGCCGCTGCCGGACAGGACGATGGCCACTTCGGCCGCCGGCAGGTCCACGCCCTCGTTGAGCACCCGGCTGGTGGCGAGCACCGGCAGGGTCCCGGCCTCAAAGGCGTCCAGCAGCACGCGTCGCTCCTTGACGTCGGTGTGGTGGCTGATGCAGGGCACCAGCAGCTCGCGGCTCACCCGGTAGGCCGTGTGGTTGTCATTGGTGAAGATGATGGTGCGTCGGCCCCGCTCCTCTTGGAGCAGAGTGGCGAGCAGCTCAATCTTTTGGTCGCTTCCATGGGAGATGCGGCGGGCCGCGAGCCAGGACTGGTGGGCGGCCCGACCCTCGCGCGAGCGGGCGGCGGCGCGCAAGAAGTTCGCCCAGCCCTGCGGGCCCCCGAGGCTGATGCCCTTGTCTTCGACGAACTTTCGGTACCGACCGTGGTGCTCATCGTAGGCCGCCCGCTCCGCCGGCCCGAGGTGCACCGTGAGCTGGACCGTCTCGTAGTCGGCCAAAAAGTCACCGGCGAGCTCTTGGATCTCCTTGCGGAAAACGATGGGCCCGACGATGTCCTGAAGCTCGGCTTCGCGACCGTCCGGACGCTCGGGGGTGGCGGTGAGCCCGAGGTGGAAGGGGGCCAGCGCGAGGCGGGCGGCGGCGAGCGTGCTCGGGGCGGGCAGGTGGTGAACCTCGTCCCAGACGATCAAGGCGAAGCGGTCGCCGTAGCGGCCCATGTGCAAGATCATCGAGTCGTAGGTGCTGACGGTGATCGGGAGCACCTCATGGACGCCGCCGCCCAAAATGCCCACAGGAACGCCAAAAGCGACCTGCAGTCGGGCGTGCCACTGCCCCACGAGGTCGAGGGTGGGCGCGACGATGAGCGTGGGGCGGCCGGTGCGCTGCATGGCCAGCTCGGCGAGGTGCGACTTGCCGGCGCCGGTGGGCAGCACCACTTGGCCGCGGCGACCGGCGGCCACCCAGGCCTCGAGGCCCTCGGTCTGGTAGGGGCGCGGGGTGCGGACCGCGAGCAGGCTCAGGGGGAGCGGCTGCCAGCGGCGGGCTTCGTCGTCCACCGCCCGGCCCTCGGCGCGCAAGGCCAGGATCAGCGCGGCGTAGCGCTCGCCGCGGCCGCGCCAGCCCGCGACCCGGCGATCCCAGACGAGGCCGTCGATGGGCGGCCCGTCGGCCTCGGGAGCGCCCTCCAGCACGATGGTCCCGTCGGCGTAGCGCAGGCGGAGCGGCTCAGTCGAGGCCATGCACCACCGCCGTCGGGGCCGCGATTCGCACGTAGCGGAGGGCGAGGGTGAGGTCCCGGGCGCCCATCGGCACCCGCAGCCGCAGGCCCCGGGTCGTGCGGACGTAGAGCTGCTGGGGGCCGCCGTCGGCTTCATCGGCCGCGCCGCCTTGCTCGTCGGCGTCCTCGTCGGTGTCCGGGCCGACCTTGGCGGGCGCGACCGGCTGCCCGCGGCCCCCGGCGCGGAGCACGAGGCGCCCAGCCTCCAAAACAGCGCAGGGCTGGGCGTTGAGCAGGCCGATGAGCTGATCGGCCCGGGCGCGGGGCAGCAGCCAGCCGAGGGCGATGAGGCCCACCCCGCTGAGGGCGAGGGCGCCGGCGAGGCTGTAGAGCGCGAGCAGGCCCATCCAGCCGGCCCGGGCGAGCTCGGGGTCGCCGCTGAGCTGCGGGCCGATGCCGAGGGCCAGCCCGCCGACCAGCACGTTGAGCCCGAAGGCCATGGCCCGGCGGCGCCCGGCGCGGAACCCGCGCATCACAGCGGCGCGGAAGTCATTCTCGTCGGGGGCTGGGCGCTGCCCGGGCGGGGCGGCGGTGGCCGCGGGGTGCTCGTTCATGGGCTCCACCTCGGACAGGGGCGCTGCAGGTGGGGCCGAGTAGCCGCGCGCGGCAGGCGGGTCAACGGCGGTGATCGGCCTCGGCCGAAGGCTAAAGTCCGAGCCTCCGGGTCCGAAATCGCCCGGGTCCCCTGCCCATCGGCTCGCGGCTAGGGGCTGCCCCGTGTCTGCGCCTGCGCGGCAAGGGAATAGTTCGGCTGCGATCCGCTTCGCGCACCAGCGCCCGCACCACGGAGATCTGATGATCCGGCCACCGCTCGCCCTCCTCCTCAGCCTCAGCCTTTTGGCCGCTTGCAGCGGCGGCTCCGACCCCAAAGACCCCGCGGGCGGCGATGGGAGCGCGGACGGCGCGGCGGACGGCGGCGACGGCGTGGACTCGGGCGGGGACAGCGGCACCGACGGCGCGGACGGGTCGGACGGCGAGGACCCGATCGACGAGGACGGCGACGGGGCCACCGCAGACGAAGACTGTGACGACGCCGACGCCACGGTGTACCCAGGCGCCGAGGAGCTGTGCGGCGACGGGATCGACAATGACTGCAGCGGCGAGATCGACGACGCCGGCGCTGTAGACGCGGCAACCTTCTACACCGACGCCGACGGCGATGGCTTCGGGGACCCGGCCACCGCTGCGCTGGCCTGCGCCGCCGAAGCTGGCCAGGTCGCTGACAACACCGACTGCGACGACCTGAACGTCGAGACCTCCCCCGACGCCCTGGAGGTCTGCGGGGACCTCCTCGACAACAACTGCGACGGCCTCACCGACGATGACTCCGCGGTGGACGCCGATGTGTACTACCAAGATGCCGACGGGGACGGCTTCGGCGACCCGGCGCTCTCGCTGAACGCCTGCGAAGCGGTGCCTGGCTACAGCGTCGACAACACCGACTGCGATGACGCCGCCGCGGCGGCCAACCCGAGCGGCGTGGAGGTCTGCGGGGACGCGCTCGACAACAACTGTGACGGCGCCATCGACGATCTCACCGCTGTTGACGCGCTCGTCTTTTACGCGGACGCCGATGTAGACGGCTTTGGCGATCCCGAGGTCAGCGTCCTGGCCTGCGCCGCCCCCGGCGGCTTCGTTTCGGACAGCGCCGACTGTGACGACAGCACCTCGGAGGCCAACCCCGCCCTCGATGAGGTGTGCGGGGACGCGCTCGACAACGACTGCGACGGCAACGCCGACGACAGCGCGGCGATCGACGCCTCGACCTTCTACGCCGACGTGGACGGGGACAGCTTCGGCGACGATCTCGTCGTGACCGTCGCTTGCGCCGCCCCGGTGGGCACCGTCGCCCGCGGCGGCGACTGCGACGACAGATCCGCTGCGGCCTCGCCGGCCGGCACCGAGGTCTGCGGCGACGGCGAAGACAACGACTGCGACGGCAACACCGACGATTCGACCGCGGTGGACGCCTCGACCTTCTACCGCGACACCGACGGCGATGGCTGGGGCGAGCTCGCCGCCCCCTCGCTGGCCTGCGCGGCCCCGACCGGCACCGTGTCCCGCCCCGGCGATTGCGACGACGCGCGCGTGGCCGTCAACCCCGACGGGGTCGAGGTGTGCGGCGACAGCCTCGACAACGACTGCGACGGGGACATCGACGATGCCTCCGCGTCGGACGCCTCCACCTGGTACGCCGATGTCGACGGGGATGGCTTTGGCGACGGCCTCGCCGATACGGTCGCCTGCGAGGCCCCGGCCGGCGCGGTGGCCAACGGCGACGACTGCGACGACGCCCGCGTGGCGGTCAACCCGAGCGGCGTGGAGGTCTGCGGCGACAGCCTCGACAACGACTGCGACGGCCTCGCCGACGACGCCTCTGCCTCGGACGCCGCCGATTGGTACAACGACGGCGACGGCGACGGCTTCGGCAACCCCTTCGACGTCACCCGCGCCTGCGAGGCCCCGGCGGGCGCGGTCTCGAACCGCACCGACTGTGACGACAGCAGCTCGGCGGCCTCCCCCACCGGCACCGAGGTCTGCGGGGATGAGCTCGACAACGACTGCGACGGCCTCGTGGACGACGACACCGCGATTGACGCCGTGGCCTACTTTGTCGACGCCGACGACGACGGATTTGGCGACGTGAGCGCGCCGCTGTTCTCCTGCACCCCGCTGGCGGGCGCCGTCACCAACAGCGCCGACTGCGATGACGGCGCCGCGTCCGTCTCGCCCAGCGCCACCGAGGTCTGTGACGCCCAAGACAACGACTGTGACGGTGTGATCGACGGCCCCTCGGCCGTGGGCGCCCTCACCTTCTACGCCGACGCCGACGGCGACCTGTTCGGCGATCCCGAGCGCTCCGAGACCGCTTGCGAGGCCCCCTTCGGCTACGTCGAGGACGCCGGCGACTGCGACGACGACGAAGCGCTGGCCAACCCCAACGAGGTCGAGACCTGCGACGACGGCATCGACAACGACTGTGACGGCGGCTCCAACGACTGCCAGGTCGTCGGCGCCTTCTCGCTGGCCGACATGGACGCCGTGCTCACCGGCGGCAAGGCCAACGACGAGGTCGGCGTGTCCATCGCCCCCGCCGGGGACGTGAACGGCGACGGCTTCGCGGACGCCTGGATCGGCGCCTCCCGCTACGACAATGGCACCGCTGCCGTCGATGTCGGCGCTGCCATGCTGGTGCTCGGCCCGGTCACCGGCAGCCGCAGCCTCACCGCGCCCGACGGGCTGCTCCGCGGAGAGTCGGTGTCGGACTACGCCGGCCTGTCGGTCGATGGCATCGGTGACGTGGACGGCGACGGCTACGATGACGTGGTGGTGGGTGCTTATGCCCGCGAGGCCGGCTCCCCCACCCGCAACGAAGGCGCGGCCTACATCGTCCACGGCCCGGTCTCGGGCAACATCAGCCTGAGCCTCGCCGAGCAGGCCTTCTATGGCGGCACGACGCTGAACTTCGCGGGCACCGTGGTGGCGGGCGCCGGTGATCTGAGCGGCGCAGGCGACATTGGCGTGCTGGTCGGCGCCTACGGCGCAGACGACGGTGGGCTGGACAGCGGGGCGGTCTACCTGCTCGCGGCCGCCGACACCGGCCGCACCGGGCCCACCGACGCGCTGAGCACCTTTGTGGGCGCGGCGGCGGGTGACTCCTTCGGCGCCGCGGTCGCGGGCGGAGAAGACGTGGACGGCGACGGCTTGGCCGACGTGCTCGTGGGCGCTTGGCAGGCCGATCCCGGCGGGAACAGCGCCGCCGGCGCTGCTTACCTGTTCACGGACTTCGGCACGGGCGCGGTCAGCGCGGGCGCGGCCTCGGCGACCTTCAACGGCCCCTCGGCCGGCGAGCGCGCTGGCTTCTCTGTCGCGCTGGTCGGCGACACCGACGGCGACGGCTATGGCGACCTGCTCATCGGCGCGCCGCTGGCCGACGGCATCGGCGTGGACTCCGGCGTGGCCTACCTCGTGCGCGGCCCGGTCTCGGGCACCCTCAGCCTGAGCGCCGCCGACGCCACCTTCGCGGGCGAGGAGGCCGACGATCAAGCCGGCCGCGTCGTGGCCGCCGCGGGGGACGTGGACGGGGACGGCGAGATGGACCTGCTGATCGGCGCCTACAGCGCAGATCCGGGCTTCAACAACGCCGGCGCGGCCTACCTGATGTACGGCCCGGTCAGCGGCGCGGTGAACCTGGTCGCGGCCGACATGCAGATCTACGGCAGCGCCACGGGCCAGACGCTGAGCACCGGCCTCGCCGGCGTGGGCGACCTCGACAACGATGGGCACGACGATCTGATGTTCGGCCTGCCGGGCGATGACACCGCGTTCAGCAACGCGGGCGCTGTCTGGTACCTGGGCGGCCTGGGGATCTGATCATCGAGAGCGACGTGCAGTACGTCGCTCTCACCAGGGCTCGCCGGCCAATGACGACCCGCCTCGGGCGCCCCTCGGGGCGCCCGTTCGGCTTTGGCTACTCGGTGATGCGGGGGATGCGAACGCCGCGCTCGTGGGCGACCTCGATGGCGCGCTCGTAGCCGGCGTCGGCGTGGCGCAGCACGCCCATGGCCGGATCGCTGGTGAGTACGCGCTCGATGCGGCGGGCCGCGGCCTCGGTGCCATCCGCCACGATCACCTGGCCGGCGTGCAGGCTGTAGCCCATGCCCACGCCGCCGCCGTGGTGGAAGCTGACCCAGCTCGCGCCGTTGACGGCGTTCACCAGGGCGTTGAGGATGGGCCAGTCGGCCACGGCGTCGGTGCCGTCCTTCATGGCCTCGGTCTCGCGGTTGGGCGAGGCCACGCTGCCGCAGTCGAGGTGGTCGCGGCCGATGACGATCGGCGCCTTCACCCGCCCGGTCCGCACGAGCTCGTTGAAGGCGAGGCCCGCCTTGACCCGCTCGCCGTAGCCGAGCCAGCAGATGCGGGCCGGCAAGCCTTGGAACTGCACACGCTCTCCCGCCAAGAGCAGCCAGCGCAGCAGGCCCTCCTTCTCGGGGAAAAGCTCGCGCACCACCTGATCGGTGACGTAGATGTCCTCGGGATCGCCGCTGAGCGCCACCCAGCGGAAGGGCCCCATGCCCTCGCAGAACAGGTTGCGGATATAGGCAGGAACAAAGCCGGGGAAGCCGAAGGCGTTCTCGACGCCAGCCTTCTGGGCCCCCGCGCGCAGGTTGTTGCCGTAGTCGAAGGTGTGCGCGCCTTGGGCCTGCAGCGCCAGCATCAGCCGCACGTGCTGGCCCATGGTCTCGGTGGATCGGGCCACGTAGGCGACGGGGTCGGCGGCCCGCAGCTCGGCGGCCTGCGCCAGGCTGAGCCCGGCGGGCACGTAGCCGACGAGGGGGTCGTGGGCGCTGGTCTGGTCGGTGAGCAGGTCGGGCACGACGCCCGCGGCCAGCAGGCCCGCGAGGCCGTCCACGGCGTTGCAGACGACGCCGATGCTGCGCGGCAGGCCGAGCTTCTTGCAGTGCAGGGCACGGGCGATGCCGGTGGCCAGATCGGGCGCCAGCTCGTCGAGGTAGGCCGTCTCGAGGCGGCGCTGGGCGCGGCTCGGGTCGATCTCGAAGATCAGGCACACGGCGTTGTTCATGGTCGCGGCCAGGGGCTGGGCGCCCCCCATCCCGCCGAGCCCGGCGGTGACCACGAGGCGACCGGTGAGGTCATCGCTGCCGAAGTGCTGGCGGCCGGCCTCGGCGAAGGTCTCGTAGGTGCCCTGGAGGATGCCCTGGGTGCCGATGTAGATCCAGGATCCAGCGGTCATCTGGCCGTACATCATCAGCCCGCGCCGCTCCAGATCGCGGAAGTGCTCCCAGTTCGCCCAGGCGCCGACGAGGTTGGAGTTGGCGAGCAGCACCCGCGGCGCGTCGGCGTGGGTGCGGAGGATGCCGACCGGCTTGCCCGACTGGATCAGCAGCGTCTCGTCGTCTTCGAGGGAGCGCAGCGAGCGGATGATCGCGTCGAGGCTGTCCCAGTCGCGGGCCGCCTTGCCGGTGCCGCCGTAGACCACGAGGTCCTCGGGGCGCTCCGCTACTTCGGCGTCGAGGTTGTTGAGGAGCATGCGGAGGGCGGCCTCTTGCACCCAGCCCTTGCAGCTCAGCTCGGACCCACGCGGGGCGCGGAGGGCCCGCTGGCCCCGCTGCTCGAGGCTCGGATCGGTCGGCTCAGAGGACATCGGCGCTCCCAGGCCCGCGGTCGGACGGTGGCGGTGCGCGCCGTCGCACCGGGGCGACGGACGCTGCGATGATCAGCACAAAGGCCGCTGCGCCGCCATTGTGAAGCGAGCGAAGCGGCCGGTTGGAGAGCGGGAGGCGTGGCCAAGGGACCACGCCTGCAGGAGAGGTCAGCCCTCGTCCTGGGTCAGCGGCTCGCCTTCGCCGTCGCGGTAGCCGGTGGTGTGCTGCACCACGACCCGGGACATCTCGGCGTTGCCGGTGCAGTCCTCGAGCTCCGCGAGGTAGGCCGCGACCTCCTCCAAGGTGATGATGCCGCGGGCGAGGTTGCGCTCACGCACGCGGGTGTCGAACAGCCGGAGGGGCTTTTCGGTGTTCATGGGGGCCTCCAGGCTCAAGCTTCAGGGGGGAGGTCGTCGGCGGCCGGCGGCAGATCGTCGTCTGCCGAGGGGGGCAGCGCGTCTTCGGCGGAGGGCGGCAGATCTTCGCGGTGAACGGGCCCGCCGGCGGTGCGGAGGATCTCGTTCTCGTCGAAGTGGGTGTAGTCGGCCGTGACGAGGCCCGCGGCGATCTCGCGGAGGGCGGTCACCGCCTCCTTGTTGGAGCGCTCGTCGGTCAGGAGGGTCTCGGCACCCTTCATGAGCTGCTTGGTGCGCTCTGCGGCGACCAACACGAGCGAGAAGCGGTTGGGCAGCTTCTCGAGGCAGTCCTCTACAGTGATGCGGGCCATCGGGGCCTCCTTTCGGAGATGGTGCTGCCGAGCGCGGGGGGCGGTCGGCGGGGGCTCAACCGTCGCGCGCGGGGGCGACGCGACCGGGGAGCGAAAATCAGCGGGCCGCTGTGCGATCGCCGCCGGGCAGCTCGCCCGGGCCGGCAGCGGCGCCTTGGCTCGACCCCGAGGGGCAGGCCGGAGGCGCATCGCGGGCGGTGGTCAACGGCCGCGGGTATTGCCTGGACCGCCCGTCGTCAAGGGCATGAGGCGCGTCGCTCAGGCGAGCACCGTGCGGGCCCCCGGCGCCGGCTCCAAGCCCAGCGCCCGCAGCCGGGCCAGGGCGCGGCGGCTGCCGGTGCTCTGGTACTGCTGGTAGAGGCGCAGCAGGGCGACGTCGTCGAGGGTGGCCTGCGCGGCGCCCATCCCGTCGCGCACCTCGCGCAGGATGGCGACGCACTCGGTGAAGGTGTCGGCCAGCTCGGCGAAGACGGCGTCGAGCCCATGCTCCCCCTTGCCGCTGCTGAGCAGGCGCGCGAGCCGGTCGTAGGCCGCCCGCCCCATCGCCGTGTAGTAGCCGACGCCCACGGTGCTCCGGCGGAGCTTTCCGTCGAAGAAGCCGCTCACCACCAGGGCTTGATCGCCGAGGTCCTTGTAGCAGCGCACCTGCTGGCCGCGGTCACCTTGGCTGGCCTGAAGGTGCAGCTCCACCAGCGTCTGCGGCTCCTCGACCTTGTCCACGTGGCTGCGCTCCGCCAGCAGGTTGCTGAGGTAGTACACGCCTTCGGGGCTCACTTTGGCGCCCCGATCGCTCACGGTCGCGTCCACCTGCTCCAGAAAGAAGTCGAAGAGGTTCGGCCCGCCGCCGAGCGTCAGCACGGCGGGGCTCGCGGCGGAGGCAGACAAGGGGGAGCGCATCGGGCACCTCTTCGCTGGGGGTTGGGCCGGCGGGGCCGGTGGTTTGGGGTGGAGGACTCCTGTGGGACGCTGTTTTGAGGGCCTTCGCCTGGACGCGGGCGGTCGGGCGCGGTGCGGGGCGGCGGGCTCGATCAAATTCCGGGCGTGGGGTTGACGGTACTGGGCGCGTGACTACGGAGCAGGCCGCCGGGGGGATGAGTCGCGCTGCTGGCGCGCTTCCCTTCGTTCACTGTCTCCCATCCAGCGCGCCCCGCAACCCCTGTGGAGCGCGTGCCATGGCCGGCAGCTCATCGACGCCCTTGGGCTTCGGTGGCGCTGGCCCAGCCTGAGGCGGGGAGCCGGGGGGTCCACGACCCGACCCGCGCCCCCGCGTGTTCCATCCCCCCTTACGGCGGGGAATTTCGGAGGTTGAGCCATGACGACGATCCGTCCCCTGTTCGACCGGGTGCTTGTCAAGCGCAGCGACGAGCCCACCAAGACCAAGAGCGGCCTGTTCCTCCCCGACACCGCCACCAAAGAGAAGCCCCTTGAGGGCGTTATTCTCGCGGTTGGCGCCGGTCGGGTGGGCAAAGATGGCGCCGTGACCCCCCTCGCGGTCAAGGAAGGCGACCGCGTGATCTTCGCGAAGTACCGCGGCAACGAGATCAAGATCGACGGTGAAGACCGCCTGCTCCTGAGCGAGGATGACATCCTCGGCATCATCGACGGCTGAGCTGCGCGTCCCCGAGGCCGACCCGGCCTTCTCGACCGTTTCACTCGCAACGTGAGGACATTCCAATGGCTGCCAAAGAGATCCTTTTTGATGTTGAGGCCCGGAACAAGGTGCTGCTGGGCGTCGATACGCTCGCCAACGCCGTGAAGGTCACGCTCGGCCCCAAGGGTCGGAACGTCGTGATCGACAAGTCCTGGGGCGCGCCGGTCGTCACCAAGGACGGCGTGACCGTCGCCAAAGAGATCGAGCTTGAAGACAAGTTCACCAACATGGGCGCGCAGATGGTCAAGGAGGTCGCCTCCAAGACCGGTGACAACGCCGGCGACGGCACCACCACCGCCACCCTGCTGGCCCAGTCGATCTTCCGCCACGGCCTGAAGCTGGTGGCCGCTGGCCACAACCCGATGGAGCTCAAGCGCGGCATCGACAAGGCCGTCGAGGCCGTCGTCGCCGAGCTCAAGAACCTCTCCCGCCCCATCTCCGACGCCCGCGAGATCGAGCAGGTCGGCACCGTCTCCGCCAACGGCGACGAAGAGATCGGCAAGATGATCGCCGACGCCATGGAGAAGGTCGGCAAAGAGGGCGTCATCACCGTCGAAGAGAACAAGGGCCTCGGCACCGAGCTGCAGACCGTGGACGGCATGCAGTTCGACCGCGGCTACCTCTCGCCCTACTTCGCCACCGACGCCGAGCGCATGGAGGTCGTCCTCGAGGACGCCTACATCCTCGTCCACGAGAAGAAGCTCTCGAGCATGCGCGACCTGCTCAAGCTCCTCGAGAAGGTGCTGGGCGCCCGCAAGCCCCTGGTGATCATCGCCGAAGACGTCGATGGCGACGCCCTCGCCGGCCTCGTCGTCAACAAGCTGCGCGGCTCCCTGCACGTGGCCGCCGTCAAGGCCCCGGGCTTCGGCGACCGCCGCAAGCAGATGCTGGGCGACATCGCCACCCTCACCGGCGGCAAGCTGATCGCCGAGGAGCTGGGCCTCAAGATCGAGGGCGTCGAGCTCGCCGATCTGGGCACCGCCAAGAAGATCATCATCACCAAGGACTTCACCACCATCGTCGATGGCGGCGGCTCTGATGAGGACATCGCGGCGCGGATCAAGCAGATCCGCACCCAGATCGACGAGACCACCTCCAGCTACGACAAGGAGAAGCTCCAGGAGCGCCTCGCGAAGCTGGCCGGCGGCGTCGCCCTCGTGAAGGTGGGCGCGGCGACCGAGGTGGAGATGAAGGAGAAGAAGGGCCGCGTGGAAGACGCGCTCCACGCCACCCGCGCCGCCGTCGAAGAGGGCGTGCTCCCGGGCGGCGGTGTGGCCCTCGTCCGCGCCGCGAAGGTGCTCGACACCCTCGAAGTGGTTGGCGAGCAGCGCTTCGGCGTCGATATCGTGCGCCGCTCGCTCTACGAGCCCCTCCGCCAGATCGTGCTCAACGCCGGCGGCGAGCCCAGCATCGTGCTTGAGGCCGTGCAGAACGGCACCGGCGGCTTCGGCTACAACGCCCGCACCGGCGTCTACGAGGACCTGAACGCCGCTGGCGTCATCGACCCAACCAAGGTCACCCGCTCCGCCCTGCAGAACGCCGCCAGCGTCGCGGGCCTGCTGCTGACCACCGAGGCGATGATCGCCGACGCCACCGATGACACGCCCGCGGGCGGCGGTCACAACCACGACCACTAAGCGAAAATAGCGCGGCACAGCCCCTTCACCGGGGCCTGGGCCCGCTGTTTGCTGCACCCCCGATCCGGCTGGTCCGGCTCGGGGGTCCGCCTTTTTCGCCCACGGATTAGGGTTGGGGGCCCTCCATCACCCCCTGATCCGATGAAACGACCCTTCGGCACCCACCCGCACCAGCGCCTCCAGCTGCTCATCCGCGTCGCCTACGACGGGGCCGACTTCTTCGGGGTGCCGGTGCAGCCCCACGGCCGCACCGTCTCCGACGCGCTGTTCCGCCGGCTCACCGAGGCTTTTCGTCACCCGCCCAAGGGCTTGGCCTGGGCGGCCCGCACCGATCAGGGCGTGCACGCGCTGGCCAACTACGCCACCTGCTGGTTCCCCATCGGCTCGGTCGACGAAGAAGACGTAGAGCAGCCCTTTTTGGACCTGATGGCCCCCCGCGACGACGGCCTTCTGCGGGTGGAGGTCCGCAAGGTCGGCTTTCACACCCACGCCCGGGCCTTGGGCGAGGGCAAGCGCTACCGCTACCGCGTGCAGCCCGGCGTGCCCGCCGATGAGGTGGCCGCGCTGGCCGATCTGCCGCGCCCGCGCCCCGATCGCCCGCTCCCCCGCCCGCCGCCGCCGATCTGGCGGACCTGGCAGGTGCCCGTCGCGCTGGATCTACCGGCTATGCGCCTCGCGGCCGCCCAGCTCAGCGGCCTGCACGACCTGCGCGCCTTCGGCACCAAGCCCTTCGGCGACCAGCCCAC
>CANHON010000025.1 GCA_947462115.1 Deltaproteobacteria bacterium
CGCCTCGGGCCGCGGGGGCAGCGCGCCCCGGCCGGTGGACCGGCTGCCCTGCATCTGGATCGGCGAGACCGGCCCGGTGCTGCGTCCGGTGGTGCTGGGCCGACCGTTGTCGGTGTCGAGCTCGGGCGCCCGGAGCGTGCGCGGGGCCGCCTCTTCCGGCACGCGGAGCTGGGTGGTCGGCGCCTCGGGGGCGGCGCTGGGCCGGGTCGCCGCGGGCGCTGGCCGGGCGGGAGCAGCAGGTGCGGTCGGCGAGATGGGGCTCGGGTACGCTTCTTCGGCGATGGCGGAGGCGCGCGGGTCGGGCGGGCGCTGCAGGTTGCGGCTGGTTGAGGGCGCGCGCAGGCCAGGCTCTGTGGCGCTGGTGTGCTCGTCTCGGTCGAGGGCCAAGGGCGGCGCGCTGGGGGGCTGCCGCGGCGGCACGTAGCCGGGGGCCGCGCGCACCATCAGCATGCCCTCGACGGTGCGGAGCTCGTCGGTGGCGTCCCGCACGCGGAAGGCCACGCGCACCCGGTAGGCGCCCGGATCGACCGGCCCGATGCGGAAGCCGAAGCGGAAGCGGCCGCTCGGGTGGCGATCGACGGTGTAGGAGCAGTCGGCGCTCCGCACCCGCTCGTCGCGCTCGGCGTCGAAGATCGCGATGCCGCAGCTGATGTCCTCTTGGTTGTCGACCCCGGGGGTGCAGGCCACGCTGACCGAGAAGCTGATGGCGTCGTCGGTGGTGAAGGCCTCGGCGCCCGGGCGAAGATCCAGGTTGAAGCGACCGGTCTCCGAGACGGTGGGGCGGATCAGGCCACGGGCGTCGTCCAGCCGGCGGCGCATCTCGTCGAGGCTCTTGAACCGGAAGGGCGGCGAGGGGCTGGTCTCGCGGCTCAGGGCCCGGGACAGCACGCTGGCGAGGCTGTCGCTGGTGCGGCTGTGAAAGCGCGGGTTCGAGTTCTCTTTTTTGAGCCGGTTGATCAGCCGGTCTTTGAGGGTCGTGAGCCGCGCCTTGTCGAAGCCATCGACCGGCATGTCGGGGAAGCGCTCAGTGCCGGTGCCGAGCGCGAGCACCACGAGCATGGCCACGCCGTAGGTGTCGGCGGGCACGCTCAGCGGCAGGGGGCTGCGGGTGGGCTCGCGCACCTCGGGGGCGGCGAAGGTCGAGTCGCCGCCGATGATGGCGCGCAGCTCGGCTTGGTGGCGCCGAAACACCGGGGTCACGGGGTCGGCCAGCAGGACCTCGCCGCTGTCGGTGATGAGCACGTTGCCCGGCTTGAGGTTGCCGTGCACCTGCAGGTGCTCGCTCAGCTCTTGCAGCCGCTCGAGGATGCGCTCGCCGATCGACAGGATCTCTTCGGTCGTCATCGACTGACCGGAGCGCCGCTCGAAGCTCTGCCCCTTGCGGGCCATGAGGATCGCCGGACGGCCATCGGGCAGCATGAACTGATCGAGCACCGGAACGACGCCGGGCAGGCGACCTTCGTTGGTCCAGCGCACCTGCTCCATCAGGATGTCGCGGCAAGCGGTGGCCAGCGCCTCGTCTCCGCCGAGATCGGCCGCGGAGTAGGGCACCTTGACCACGGCTTCGTCGGCGGGGTGCTCGCCCTTGACGATGTAGGCGCGGCCCCAGGTGCCGCGGCCGAGCAGCTGCCCGATTTGCCAGGTCTTGCCGCGGCCGTCCCGGACGGCGTCGCCGGTCTTCATGGGGCGCTCTCGGCTCGGGTGGGTCTGAAGGGAGCCAGCGGGCGCTGGTGGAGCATCGGTCAGCCCCGTTCAGCGTTTTCGGGGCGAGGCCCCGCGGGGCAGCCACGCGGAGCGCGCCATCTCGCGGACTGGAGCGCCCCGGAAGGCTGCGCTCGGCTTCCCTCGGCCCGCTGGCGCCAACCGCTACGATTGGGCGCGCGCATGGGGGCTGTGGCCGTGCTCCGGAGGTCTCCCCGAGCAGGTCGGCACGGTATCGGAGCGGACCCGCCCTGTCAACGGCCGGCGGACCGTGGCCCACCCCACCGGTGGGTCCGCGGATTAGGGGGGGCCATGCCCGCGGCGCCGCGGCGCGGAGGGGGCCGATGGACCGGAGCGCGCAGTTTGACCCCAGGCTCGGGCCGGGCGGAAACGGCCCTTACCGGCTGCTCCGGGCCGGCAAAGAGCGGCTCATCGCCGCCTTTCTGCGCTCGCTCGACCACCCCCGAGAGGCCCAAGAGCAGCGCCTGCAGGTCATCCTGCGCGCGACCCAGGGCAGCCGCTTCGGCGAGGCGCACGGGCTCGGGCGGGTGCGCAGCCTGGAGGACCTGCGGCGGGCCGTCCCAGTGCGCGGCCACGAGGCGCTCCGGCCGTGGCTGGATCGGGTGGCCGCCGGCGAGAATGGCGTGCTCACCGTTGATCCGGTGCGTCAGCTCCTGGAGACCAGCGGCACCACCGGCCGGCCCAAGCACCTCCCGGTCACCGACGCCTGGGCGGCCTCGGTCTCGGCGGCCCAGGCCCTGTGGGTGCTCGCCATGGTCCGCGACCACGAGCAGGCGGCGCGCGGGAAGGCCCTGACCGTGGTCTCTCCCGCCGCGCACAGCCGCAGCCCCGGCGGCCTGCCCATCGGCAGCAACACCGGCCGCATGCACCTCGCGCAGCCTTGGTATGTGCGCCTGCGCTACCCCGTGCCCTACCGGGTCTTTGGGATGCACCCGGCTCCGCTGCGCCAGTACGCCATCCTGCGCTTCGCCCTCCAGGAGCGGGTCACCACGCTCACCACGGCCAACCCCTCCACCGTGCTGCTGCTCTGCCGGCGGCTGCAGGAGTGGCGGGAGGCGCTCAGCCAAGATCTGGCCGATGGCACGCTGCGGTGTGGTCCGGCCGCCGGGCTCAGCGCCCGCGAGCGCCTGCCGCTGGAGCTCCGCCTGCGCCGCCGCCCGGTCCCCACCGACTGGCGGCCCGCGGCGCTCTGGCCCTTGGCCCTGGTCAATTGTTGGCGGGGCGGTCCGGCGGCCTACTTCTGTGAGCGGCTGCCCGAGGCGCTCGGGGCCGACATCCCGGTGCGCGAGGTCGGGATCACCGCCAGCGAGGGCTACTTCGCCGTGCCCCTCGGCCAGGACTGGGGCGGCGGCGCCCTGTGGAACCTCGGCCACGTGCTGGAGTTCATCGGCGACGACGGGGCCCCGCGCTGGGGCTGGGAGCTCGAGCCCGGGGAGCGCGTGCGGCTCGTGATCTCCACCGAGGCGGGCCTGCTGCGCTACGACCTCCAAGACACGCTCGAGGTCATCGGTCGGGCCGGGAACACCCCCGTGGTGCGCTTTGTCGGCAAGACCGGGCGCTACCTCAACGCCACCGGCGAGAAGGTGACGGAGGCCCAGGTCAGCGAGGCGATGCGCGGCGTGGCGGCCCGCCTCGGCGTGCGGCCGGTGGGCTTCACGGCGCGGCTGCGGTGGGGCGCGGTGCCGGAGCTCGAGCTCGCGGTGGAGCCGCCGGTGGGCGCCGAGCTGCCGGCCCTCGATCGGCTGGCGGAGGCTTGTGATGCCTCGCTGCGGGCGCTCAATATCGAGTACGACGAGAAGCGGGACAGCGAGCGCCTCGGCCCGCCGACCGCCCTGCGCCTCAAGCCCGGCACCTACGCCGGCTGGCGCGCCCGTCGCGTCGAAGAGGGCGCGCCAGAGGGCCAAGTCAAAGATCCGTTGATCGCGGTGGACGAAGCGGAGTGGGGCCGCGTGGTGCAAGGGGCGGTGTCCTGATGGGCCCGCTCGGCTGGTCGCTGATGGCCTTGGTGCCGCTGTTCTGGGCGGCGTCCTTGGCGAAGGCGACGCGCACCCGGTCGGCCTCGCCCTTCCGCGTGGGCCCCGGCGACCCGCCCGGCGAAGGCTCGGTGGGGGTCCTGATCCCGGCCCGCGATGAGGCCGCCAACATCGTCGGCTGCCTGCGCGCCGCCCGGGCCGCGCTCGGGGACGGGCCCCCCATCTTGGTGCTCGACGACGGCAGCACCGACGGCACCGGCGCGCTGCTGGTCGAGCTTCAGGCCCAAGATCCCAATCTGCACGTCATTGTCGGCGGCGGCGCCCCGCTGCCCGCGGGCTGGCTCGGGAAGCCCTGGGCCTGCCAGCGCCTCGCCGCGGCGGCGGCGGACCTGCACCCCGATCTCGCGTGGCTGCTGTTCATCGACGCCGACGTGCGCCTCGCGCCCGCCTCGGTGCGCGCGGTGGTCGGCTACGCCGAGCGCAACCAGCTCGACTTGCTGTCGGGTTTTGGGCAGCTCGAGCTGCGCAGCTTTTGGGAGAAGGTGCTGCAGCCCGCGGTCGCCGGCCTGATCCTCGGCGCGCACGACTTCGCCAAGACCAACGCGCCCGCCAAGCCGGACGCCGAGCTCATCGCCAATGGGCAGCTGATGCTCGCCCGGGCGGCGAGCTACCGGGCAGCCGGCGGCCACCAGCTCGTCGCGAACAACGTGCTGGACGACGTTGGGCTGGCCCAGGCCTTCGTCGGGCGCGGCCTGCGCTACCACATCGCCTACATGACCTCGGTGTTCTCGTGCCGCATGTACACGAGCATCTCGGAGATCTGGGCGGGCTGGAACAAGAACCTGTTCGCCGGCTTTGGGCGGTCGTGGACCAAGGTGATTGTCGTTGTGGTGGGTATTTTCGGCGTGGTGCTGGCGCCGTGGCTGGCCGCGCCCCTCGGTCTGCTCGGCCCGCTGCCCTTGTCCATCGGCCTCTGGGGCGCCGTGACCGTCGGCCTTCAGCTCGCGCTGCGCTTCTATTTGGACGGGGTCTTCGACCAGGATCGGCGCTACTCCATCACCATGCCCTTGGGCTGGGCCTTGTTGGCCCTGCTGATCCTCAGCTCGGCGGTGTCCACCCAGCTCGGGCGCACCCGCTGGAAAGGTCGGGCCCTGGGCCCGGTCGGCTGAGGCTCCCCACGGCGGCCAGATCGGGCTAGGGGTCGGGCGGAGGTGCCTTTTGTCGATGGTCACCCGGTTGCTCGGTCGCCTGCTCAAGCGCAGCCTCACCCGCACGATGGACAAGCTCGGCGGCAAGCTCGTCAGCGGCAT
Organism: Deltaproteobacteria bacterium; assembly: GCA_947462115.1. GTDB lineage: Bacteria > Myxococcota_A > UBA796 > UBA796 > UBA2385 > JAEUKK01. The sequence goes on from CANHON010000025.1 coordinate 5,006, forward strand.
GGCGGACACCTCCGCGGACGCGCCGAGCGCCTCCTATGCCCCCAAGCGCGACCACTACGCCCAAGTGGTCGCGGCGGAGGAGGCCGCGCGGGTGGCCGCCAAAGAGGCCCGGGCCGCGGCCGCGCGCGCCGCGGAGGCGGGCGGCCAGGACCATGATCACGGCCACGACCATGATCACGGGCATGACCACGGCCGCTAAGCCCCGGTCCGGCCGCGCGCCGGCCCCGGCTCAGTCTTGGAGGGCGGCGGTCGCCTTCTGCCAGGTCTTGTTTTCGGCGAGGAGGGCGATCACCTCGCGGGTGCGGTCCTCTCCGGCGCAGCCGCCGAGCACGGGCGCGTTGGCGCACAGGCCCACCCCGCTCGGCGCGCCCTTGGTCTTCTCCAAGGTGACCTTGAGCGCGTCCTTCAGCACCTTTCCGTCGGCGCTGAGCTTGGCCTCGTAGGCCGCGCGCAGGGCCTTGGCCTCGGCGAGGGCGGCGGCGTCCCCGGCGGACAGGCGGGGCGAGAGGGGCTCGAGCGCGCCCTCCAGGTCCGCGCGGTGCTGCGCGATGCGGCGGCCGATGGTGGCCTCGGCCACGGCGCCGAGGTTGACCCAGGCCGCGGTGCCGGTCAGGGCGAGCGGGGCCCACTCCTGCTTGGGCGTGCTGACCTCGGGCCAGGGCACGGCGTTGATGTCGGTGAGAGCGCTTTTGAGCTTGGCGTCGAGGTCGATCTTGGCGGCGATGGCGGCGCTCAGGTCCTCGCCGGGGCAGGGCGACTTGTTGCCGCCCGGCATGCCGGGCAGCCGCGGCGGGGGCTCGCAGGCCTGGACCTCTCGGCCCGGCGCCACCGCGCTGAGGGCGCGCGCCACTGCGGCGCCGAATTGTTCGCCGTAGTCGTTCTGGAGCAGGTCGAGGTGGCGCTGCAGGCGAAGGCCCTCGCCGGCGGCCCTTTTGCGCTGCTCGGCGGTCCAGGCGCGCAGGGCGGGGTCGGCTTGGTCGCCCAGGAGGGCCACGCCGAGGTCGAGCAGGCGCAGGCCGTCGCCCACCTTCTCTAAGGTCTTGTTTCGGCTGTTGAAGGGCGGCGCAGAGGCCTCGGCTGCGGCCTTGAAGGCGGCGCTTTTTCCCGCCACCCCGTCGGGCAGGTAGTGGGCGGTCGGCGCGGCGAGCGCGGCGCCCTGCACGGTGATCCCGAGCCCGGCGGCGCAGGCCAGCCGCCCGAGGGAGGGGACAAGCGCTGGGGGGAGAAGCGTGCCGGGGCGAAGCGCGCCGGGGCGAAGCGAAGGGGTGCCCTGCGCGGTGGGGTGATGCCGGTCGTTCATCCTGGCCTCCAGCCGGCAGCCTACCCCCAACGGGGCCCCGGCGATAGGCGGCGGGGGGCGGGCCTCCGCCCGAACGGAGTCCCGATGACCGCTCCTGGCGCGCGCCCCGCGGGCGAGCCCCCCTCGCCCCTGCTCGGCCAGGCCGAGCTGCGCGGTCGGCTGTCCAGGCTGCTCACCGCCGATCGGCTGCACCCCTGCCTGCTGTTCGTCGGGCCGCCGGGCATCGGCAAGCGCGGCCTCGCGCGGTGGCTGGCCATGCATCGAAATTGCGACGAGCCCGGCGCCCCCTGCGGCCGGTGCTGGTCCTGCCGCCAGATCGATCGCGGCGCGCACCCCGACGTGCTGGAGGTGCTGCCCGATCCCGAGAAGGCGACGCCGGTCATCGGCGTGGCCCAGGCCCGCGCGCTGATGGGCCAGCTCTCCTTGCACCGCAGCCACGCCCGCACCCGCTTCGTGCTCATCGACGAGGCCGACCGGCTCACCCCCGAGGCCGCCAACGCCCTGCTGCTCACCCTCGAAGAGCCGCCCGACGGCACCATGTTCGTGCTGATGACCGGGCGGCCCTCGGCCCTGCTCAGCACGGTGCGCTCGCGCTGCCAGCGGGTCAACCTCCGGCCGGTGCCCGCGTCCGAGCTCGGCGGCTGGCTGAGCGACCGGGGGCTCGCCGACGCCGATTGGCTGGCGGCGATGGCCGAGGGCTGCCCGGGGCGCGCCCTGAGCCTCGCCGAGGGGGAGGCCGAGCGCTGGCGATCGGTGCGCGATGAGCTCCTGCACGCCATTTCGGGTGAGATCTGGGCCTTCTTTGGGCTCGCCGAGCGGGTGGCCAAGGGCGACAAGGCCGACAAGGCGCGGCTGGCCGGCGAGCAGGCGATCGTGCTCGACGTGCTGGAGCGCCTGCTTCAGGACGCGCTGGCCCACACCGCCGGCCGGCCCGCCCGCTTCCACGCCGATCGGCCGGAGATCGTGGCCGCCTGGGCCGGCGGCCTCGGCGTGCCGGGCGTCGCCCGCATGGGCTTGGAGCTCGACCTCGCCCGCCAGATGCTCGCCGAGCACGTCAACGCCCGCTTGGTGTTCGACGCCTTGATCCTGCGCCTCGCGGCCGAGCTCGGCGGGGCGCGGCGGGCCGGGGCGGGCCTCGGGCCCCCAGCAGCCCCCACGCCGGCCGGAGGCCACGATGCTTGACGCTTTTGACTCTCACTGCCACCTCGACCCGGAGGTCTTCGGGGGCGACGAGGGCGTGGACGCCGCGCTGGAGCGGGCCCGGGCGGCCGGCGTGCGGCGCTTCGTGGCCATCGGCTCGGGCTACGGCTTGGCCTCGGCGGAGCGCGCCGTGCGGGTGGCCGACCGGCACCCCGATGTCTGGGCCAGCGTCGGTCTGCATCCGCATGACGCCGCTGTTTTCGACGAGTCGGCCTGGCTGGAGGTGCTGGCGCTCGCGGCCCACCCGCGGGTGGTGGCCCTCGGCGAGATGGGGCTCGACTTCCACTACGACAACAGCCCCCGCGAGGTGCAGCGGACGGTGTTCCGGCGGCAGATCCGCGACGCGCTCCGGCTGCGCGCGCCGATCATCGTCCACGATCGCAACAGCGGCGGGGAGACCCTGGCGATCCTCCGGGAGGAGCAGGCTTTTGAGGGCGCGGGTGTGCTGTGGCACTGCTTCTCGGGCGATCAAGCCGAGGCCGCCGCCATCGTCGAGAACGGCGGCTTCATCAGCATTCCGGGCATCGTCACCTTCAAGAAGGCCGACGAGATGAAGGCGGTGGCCGCGGTGGTCCCGGCCGATCGCCTGCTGGTCGAGACCGACAGCCCCTTCTTGGCCCCGGTGCCGCACCGCGGTCGCCGGAATGAGCCTGCCTACGTTGTTCACACCATCGCGGAGGTGGCGCGCCTCCGCGGCACCGCCCCCGAGGCCTTGGCCTCGCTCACCACCGACAACGCCCGGCGCTTCTTCGGCATCGCTTGAGCGCGCCTGGGCCCTGGGCCGGCGGACATCGGAGGGTCCTCGCTCAAAACGACGCAGCGCCCGCTCTCTTGCCTCGGTGAGGAGAGGGCGGGCGCTTCGGTGCGCGGCGGGCGGACCCGAGCGCTCAGGCCTTGGCCGGGCCGACCTTGGGCGAGACCTGCGCGGGGGCGTTGGCGTCCGCCTCGGCCGTGTGGATCGGGAACACAGGGGTGGTGCCCTTGTTCTCGAGCGCGATCTTGCGCTTGGCGCCCGCGTTCTTGGCGCGGAGCTTGCGCTTGTACATCGTCTCCTGGGTGTTGCTGGCCATGGTCTTGATCTCCAATCGATGGGGTGGCGCTGGCGGCGGTGGCGGGGCGCGGTCGGGGCGGACCTCAGCGGGGACCGAGGGCGGCGTTGGCGACCCCTGCGCTCCGGCGAGCTGTGCCGGACGGCCGACGGCGGCCGGTGTGGATGCAGCCGGGGCGGTGTAGCGCGTCCCGGCGTGGATGGCGAGGCCGCTTCGCTCGGGTGGCGCCTCCCGCCCGCGCGGGGACCGGCCCGCGCGCCGGTGGGGGCTCAAGTCCGGCGGGCCGGTTTCCGTTCCCCGGGGCGATCGGCGGGGCGCGGCCTCGCTGGAGGGGGACCCCATGCGCGCTCGACCAACGCTCTCCTGCTCTGCTCCGCTGCTCCTCGCGGCGCTCTCTCTCTCCACAAGCGGCTGTCAGGCGCTGTTCTCGCTCCGGGACGTCGTGGCGGGGGTGGTGGAGCCCTTCGCGATCCAGAGCACCCACGTCGGTGTGGTGCCGCCGGAAGACCCGCAGCTCATCGAGGCGATCAGCGGGTCGGAGTACGGGAGCGGCGTGCTGACCCGGCTCTGGCCCTATGACGCCAAGCTCGGGGGCGAGCCCGACGGCCTCCAGCCCTTGTTTCAAGGGGATGCCTCGGGCGGGCGGGTGGTGATGCTGCCGGACCCCGAGGGCTCGGGCTACCGCCTCGATGGCGAAGATGGCGTGCGCTACACCGCTGGCGACGAGATCGAGGTCGAGGTCAGCTACGAAGGGGTGCCCCGCTGGATCCAGGTGGTCGCCCCCGAAGCGCCGGCCGTGGCCTTCGCGAAGTACCACGGCGCCGGGGAGCCGATCCGCGTCTCCTTGGCCGGCCAGGACTACACCCGCGCGCTGGTGATGGTGCTGGACGTCGAGACCAGCGAGACCCTCTGGTCCAACCTTCCGAGCTCGGCCGACGACATCGAGGTGGGCGCGCGCGGCGCCGAGGCCCTCGTCGTCGACATCCCCGCCGATGTTTTCGCCGAGGAGTCGGTCTACGCCGTGGGCGTGGCCGGGGCCGTGGAGGCGGGCTCGGACGACTACGCGGCGCTGAACACCGCGGTCTCCGGCTTCACCGCCGCCCGCTTCGAGTTCAGCACCGTCTGCACCTTCGCCGACCCCGACCTCTGCGATCCCCCGGACGAGGTCCCCGAAGAGGTCCCGGCGGAGCGCTGAGGCTCGGGGCCAGCGCGCTCGGCGGCTACTCCACCGACAGCTCGCCGGGGAGCATCATCAACACGCCATTCTCGGCCTCGGTGACCCGCTCGATCCGGCGCAGCGCGCCGAGCAGCTCCAGGCTCTCGGAGGGCAGGGCCGCCCGCAGGGCCGCGTCGCCCGCGTCGGGGTTGCCGAGCTGCTCGGCCAGCTGCTCAAAGAAGCCGCGGCGCTCCGGCATCCGGCGCAGCGCGTAGCCCTCGGCGACGCCGGCCTCTTCGGCAGCGTAGGCCACCGCGGCGTCGAGGCCGCCGAGCTCGTCGACCAGCTTGCGCTCCAGCGCTTGGCTGCCGGTCCACACCCGCCCTTGGGCGACGGCGTGGAGGTCCTCCTTGCTCATGTCGCGCCCCTCGGCGGCCTTGGTGACGAAGGTGTCGTAAAAGGCGCCCAAGAAGCTGCGGAACTTGGCGCGGCCCGGCTCGTCAAAGTCCGAGGTGCCGCTGAGCAGGTCGGAGTAGGCGCCGCGCTTGTTGGTGTGGAGCTTGACCCCGACCTGGCCGTAGAGCCCGGCCATGTTGAGCTTTCCGCCAAAGACGCCGATGGAGCCCGTGAGCGTGCCGGGCTCGGCGAAGATGCGGTTGGCGCCCATGCTGATGTAGTAGCCGCCGCTGGCCGCGTAGTCGCCCATGCTGACGACCACTGGCTTCTTTTCGCGGGTGAGGGCCAGCTCCCGCCAGATGGCGTCGCTGGCGCTGCCGCTGCCGCCGGGGGAGTTCACGCGGAGGACGATGGCCTTGACGTCGTCGTCCTCGCGGGCCTCGCGGATGAGCTTGTTGAGGCTGCCGTCGCCGATGTACTGGCCGCCGAACATGTCCTGTCCGCCGTCCCCGTCGACGATCGCGCCCTGGGCGTAGATCACGGCGATCTCCGGCCCGCCCTGGGCCCAGTCGCTCCGCAGGCTGCGGAGGTAGGGCTTGAGGCGCCGCCGATCCTCCCCGCCGGTCTCCTGGTCGACCTCGTCGCTGTAGCGCAGGGCATCGACGAGGCCGCGGGCCTTGGCCTCCTCAGGCGTCATCGGCGGGTCGTCGAGCAGGGCGCGGGCCGCCGCTTCGTCGATCTTGCGCCCTGTGGCGATGCCCGCGATGAGCTGGCCGTACAGGCCGTCGAGCAGCGTATCGGTGGCCTGCTGGGCCGCCTCGGAGGGCCCGGTGCGCTGGTAGGGCTCCACCGCGCTCTTGAAGTCGCCGACATGCTCGAAGTTGGCGCTGACGCCGTACTTTTGGAAGGTCTCGCCGAAGTACATCTGGGTGGTGGAGATGCCGTTGACCAAGAACAAGCCGGCGGGGGCGAGCTCGACCCGGCTGCAGGCCGTGGCGAGGTAGTACTCCTTGGTGGTGTAGGCGCCGGACCAGGCCACGCAGGGCTTGCCCGCGGCCTCGAAGGCCACGATCGCGTCCCGCAGCTCTTGGATTGAGGCCCAGCCCATGTCGAGGCCGCCGATCTTGAGGTAGAGGCCCTTGACGTCGTCGTCGGTGGCGGCGGCGCGCAGGGCGCTCACCAGCTCGGTCTGAAGGGGCGGCAGGTCGGCGGGATCGGCGAGCATGCTCTCGCCGCCAGGCGCGTCGGGCAGGCTGCCGGCCACCCGCACCTCCAGCCAAGCGGGCTCGGTGTTGAGCGAGGGCGTATCGGCGCCGGCCAGCACCGCGACGCTGGCGGCGGCGGCGGCGAGCAGGCCCACGCCCAGCAGGCTCACCACGACGAGCAGGCGGCCCGAGCCCTCGGCGGGCGGCTTGCTCGGGCTCGGCGGGCGGCTGATCCCCGGATCGGTCGGTGGCTCGGTGTTTTCGGGCAGGTGCTTGGCCACGGGGCGCTCCGGGAGGGGGGATGCTGAGCCTATCTCGCACCGCGGCGCGGGTGCGGCGCGTCGGTCCAGCAGCCGGCGCGACGGGCTCCTAGCCACGCCGCGAGCCGAGGGAAGAGCTCGGTGGCCGCCCGACGCCCGATGAGCACGTCGAGGTGCCCCCAGCCCTCGCCGAGATCGAGCAGCGCTGCGTCCCCTTCGGCGAGGGCCTCCACCGCGGGCAGCGCGGACTCGGCGCCGCAGAGGGGGTCGTCGCCGGCGACCACCGCGAGCAGGGGCAGCCGCCGGCCCTCGATGGCTTGAACGTAGTCGACGCGATCGTCGCGATCGCACAGGCTGCCCGACAGCAGCCAGGTGGCCGCTTGGCGCGCCAGGCCCAGCGGCAGGTCCTCGCCGGCGTGGAGCAGGAGGCCCCGCCGCTGCGTGGGCTCGGCGTCCGGGCACAGGCGATCGGTCCACCGCTCGCCGCCGAGGGGGGAGAGCGCCTGTTGCACCCGCCGGGTGGGGATGCGCCAGCCGGTGGGCATCAGCCGGGCCGCGTGGGCCGCGAGGCGGGCGTGGCTGCGGGGCGGCGAGAAGCGCACCGGGGCGCAGAGGGTGATGGCGCCCGCCAGCTCGGCCTCGCCGGCCCGGCCGAGGTGGGCGTAGAGGAGCTGGCCGCCGAGCGCGTGGCCGACCCACAGCACCCGGCTCGCGCCGCTGAGGCCCCGCACCCGCTCGATAGCGGCGGGAATGTCGTGCTGCACGATGTCATCGAAGTCGAAGCCCGCCGCCCCGACCGGGGCCAAGCTCCCCTCGTCGCCGCGGTGGCTGAGGCAGAAAACCGCGTAACCAGCCGCCTGAAGGGCCCGCGCGAGGCTGTTGTCGTCGAGGTCGAAGCCGCGCCGGCCGGTGCTGAGCCCGTGGGCGAGCAGCACAGGCTCGCCGCTGCCGCCGGGCCGGGCCGCGAGCCGGTCGATGGGGCACTCCCAGCCGTCGGCGGCGGTGTAGTAGAGGCGCTCGGCCGGCGGCGGCGGGGCCGGGGCGAAGGCCTCGCCGGGGTGGCGCGCGGACCAGGCGGCGCGCAGGGCGAGCTGGCCCACCGCCGCCACCAGCGGTCGGCGCGGGGCCTCGATCGGCGGTGGAGGCGCCGTCAGCGCGCCGTTGTGGCGGGGAGCGTCGGCCATTCGGAGGGCGGACCCTGTGCTTTCGAGGGGGACGACGCCGGTGCTGCGGTGCGGCGCGGGCGCGGAGCCCCGACTGCGGCGCGCTCCGGGCCGAGGCCAAGATCCTACATCAGCTCAGACCTTGGCATGTCAAGCCCTTGGGGTAGCACGGGGCGGCCGCGGCGTAAAGGCGCGGGGCGGCTGTCGCGGGGGCGGCCGGCCCGGTGTTGCTGTTGCGGTCCGAAAACGACGAACGGCGACCCGGAGGTCGCCGCCAAGCCGCGCCGCCGAAGCGGGCTTAGGGCTTGTAGTGCTGCACCACGCGGTGGCGGTTGCGGAGGTCCTTGAGCCAGCGATCCACGGCCTCCTCTTGGCGCTCGCGCTCCAGCTGGGCCCGGCCCATCTCGGCGAACATCTTGAGGGACTCGGGATCGGGCTTGTCGATCTCGGTGACCTCGACGATGAGGCGGCCGTTGGTGGCCTGGTAGATCGTCGGCAACAGGCCGGGCGCGGTCATCTTCGACAAGGCGAGGTTGAGCGCCTCGCTGCTGCCCGCGCCGGGCAAGCGGGGCTGGCTCGGCGGGAAGGGGCCGGAGCTCACCGCTTCGACGCGCAGCTCGGCGAGCAGCTCGGCGGGGGGCGCGCCGCTGGCCTTCCAGCCCTCGAGCACCCGGGCGGCGGCGCTGTCGGCGTGGGCGGCCAGCTTCTCTTGCTGGAGCTGCTCGCGGGCGATGGTGTCGCGGGCGAGCTCCCAAGCCGTGACCTCGGCCTCGGTGACCTCCATCACCTGGAAGATCTCGAAGGCGCCTGCGACCTCCAGCACCGGGGTGAGGCTGTTGGCGCCGGCGAGGGTGACCGCCGGGCCGGCCACCGGGCCGAGCTGAACCTCGCTCATGGCGCCGAGCTGGCCGCCGTTCACCGCGGAGAGGTCCTCGGAGTACTTGCGGGCGAGGGCGGCGAAGTCAGCGCCGGCCTTGGCCTCCGCCAAGATCGCGTCGGCCTTCTGGCGCAGCTCGACGTCGCTGAGGCCGCCCTCGGCGAGGTCCCGGCGCAGGCTGATCTTGGCGACGCGGGCCTTCTTCTCACGGGTCCAGCGGCTGTTGAGCTCGCGGTCGTACTGCTCGCGCACCAGCTTCTCTTCGTCGGCGAGCTTGCGCTGGAGCTCCTCGGCGCTGACCGGCACCGAGCCCATCAGGGCGGCGTCGCTCAGCAGCACCCACTTGGCGCTCATGCCGGTGAGCTGCTGGGCGATCATCGTCTCAACCTCTTGGTCGCTGACGACAACACCGCTCACGACGATGTTCTGGAGCTTGCGGCGCAGGAGCTCGTCCCGACTCTGCTCCTCAAACTGGCCGCGCTTGATGCCGCTGGAGCGCAGGGCGCTCTCCATCTGGGCCTCGGAGAACTTCCCGTCTTTGTCTTGGAAGCCGGGCTGGCGCAGCATCTCGCGCGCCACCTCCTCGTCGGACACCTCGAGGCCGAGGTCGCGGGCCTCTTGACGCAGCAGCTCTTCGACGATCAGGCTCTCGAGCACGCGGCCGCTGAGCTCCTTGACGCCCTTGTCGTCGAGCGACTCGCCGCGCCCGGCGATGCGCACCGCGCGGTTCAGCTCGCTGTCGGTGATCATCACGGTGCCGACCTCGGCGACCACGACGCCGGTGCCGCCCTCGCCGCCGATGCCCCAGAAGATGAAGACCAGGACAATCGCGCCAAAAATCAAGCGCATCGCGGTGCTATCCGTGCTCCGCCGAATGCTCTCCATCACTGACATCAGACACCTCGGACGCCCGGTATACCGACCCGCTCGGCTTTGGGCAAGCGCGCAGCGGCGCCGCTCCGGGCGCGCTCAGCGCCAGAGGGCCCGCAGCGTGTCCTCGCGCAGCGCGCTGCGCTGGTACCGCTTCTTGGCCTGGGCCATCCACTCCCGCAGGTTCGCGCGCCGCTGGGCGTGGCTCGGGTGGGTGGACAGGAAGGCGGGCAGGCTGCGGCCGCCGCTGAGCGCCTCCATGCGCTCCCAGACCTCGACCGACTCCTCCGGCGGGTAGCCGGCCCGGGACATGTACATCAAACCGATGATGTCGGCCTCCTTCTCGTGCTTTCTGGAGAAGGGGAGGATGAAGCCCACCTGGGCGCCCACGCCCAGAGCGCCCATCATCACGTTTTTTTGACGGTCCGTGAGCTCGGTGCGCCGATCCACCGCTAGGTAGAGGGCGCTCATCCCGCCGAGCAGGGCGAGCTGCTGGGTCATCCGCTCGGCGGCGTGGTGCGCGGTGGCGTGGGCGACCTCGTGGCCCATGACAAAGGCCATGCCCGCCTCGTTCTCCAATACGGGCAAGATGCCGGAATAGAACGCGATCTTGCCGCCGGGCAGGCACCAGGCGTTCAGCGTGTCCTTGTCGTCCACGAGGTTGAAGCGCCACGCGTAGTCGGGGCGGCCCGAGGTCCGGGAGATCCGCTGGCCGACCCGCTTGAGCACCGCCCCGTCCGCGCTTTTGGTGCTCAGGCTCTGGCCCTGGAGCATCTCGGTGTAGGTGGACCGGCCGACCGCGAGCAGGAGCTTCTCGGGCACAACGTTGACCTGCAGCCGATCGGTGACGGGGGCGCGCACGCAGCCGACCAGCGCGGCGACGAGGGCGGCGAGGCCGAGGCGGAGGGCGGCGCGGGCGGGCGTGGGGCGGACGGTGGGGTTCATCGGGGCTCCTGCTCCGGGCAGCCTACCGCACTGCGGGGGCCGAACGATCCAGGCCGGCCTTGGCCCGCTTCGTTGCGGCGCGATTGGGCTATGTCCCCGTTGGGCACTTGGGCCCTGAGGCATTACACACGCGCTGCTCTTGACGTGCGCCTCCGCCAAGCCCCACGATGGCTGCAGCGCGCCTGAGGGTGAGGCGCGCGCCCCGTCCCGACGCGGCGACCGCCCTGAGCCCACGCCCGATCCTGCCTCCCCCGGTCCTGCATGCTTCAGTCCATGCTCGGCGCCATCTCCGCCGACCTCGCCATCGACATCGGCAGCGCCTCTACGCGGATCTCGGCTGCGGGGCGCGGGGTGATCGTCGATGTCCCCACCCGGGTGGCGATCCTCGAGGAGCGGGACGGCAAGCGGCGGCTATTGGCCGTGGGCGCCGAGGCCCGCCAGATGGAGGGCCGCACCCCCGCCGATGTGCGCGTGCTGGCGCCGGTCCAAGAGGGCAACATCGTCGACTTTGAGGTCGTGGAGGTCCTCCTCCGCCACCTCATGCTGCAGGTCCAGGGGCGCCGCCTCTGGGTGGGGCCCAGGGTCGCCATCGCCGTGGAGCACGGCCTCAGCGACGTGGAGCGCCGCGCGGTCCGGGAGTCGGCCGAGGCCTCCGGCGCCCGCGAGGTGCTGCTGGTCGAGCAGCCCTTGGCCGCCGCGATCGGCGCCGGCCTGTCGGTGGATGAGGCCTGCGGCAGCCTCGTGCTCGATGTGGGCGCGGGGCACACCTGCGTGAGCATCCTGTCGCTCGGCGGCATCGTGTTCAGCCGGCGGCTGCGGGTGGGCGGCGACCACCTCGATGAGGCCCTGGTTCACCACCTGCGGGAGCACCACGGCCTCCTCATCTCCATGACCGCCGCCGAAGAGGTTCGCCAGCGCATCGGCTCGGTCATGCCCGGCGGCCCCAACCCCAGCGAGTGGGTCCGCGGCCGGCACATCGACTCCGGCTACCCAAGGGCGCTGGAGCTCGACGCCAATGAGCTGCGCATGGCTCTTCAGGGGCCCGTGCAGCAGATCGCAGAGGCGGTGCTGCAGTCCTTGGAGCGCTCGCCGCCCGATCTCGCGGCCGATGTCGCGGACACCGGCGTGGTGCTCGTCGGCGGCGTGGCGGCCCTCTCGGGGCTGGATCGCGCGATCTCCCGCATGGCGGGCCTGCCGGTGATCGTGCCCGATGAGCCGCACCTCGTCGTCGTGCGCGGAACCGCCGATTGGATGGGCCGCAACCAACGAAAAAAGGCCGCAGCGGGCTAATCCCGGCGACCTCCCGCCCCAGCGGTGGGCCGGCGCGCGCCCGACCCGATCAGAGGGCCTTGGCCACGAAGGCGTCCAGCGCCGCGCGGTTGAGGGTGCCGACGTGCTGGCCGACGACCTCGCCGCCCTTGAACAGCAAGAGGGTGGGGATGTTGCGGACCTTGTAGGTCTGCGCGAGGGCGGCGTTGGCGTCCACGTCCACCTTCGCGACCTTGAGCTTGCCGTCGTAGCTGCCGGCGGCGGCCTCGAGCAGCGGGGCGATGGCCTTGCAGGGGCCGCACCACACGGCCCAGAAGTCCACGAGGACGGGGGCCTCGCTGTTGAGCACGGCGTCGGAGAAGTTGCTCTGGTTGGCCTCAAAGAGGTGCGCGCTGGCCATGGGGGCTCCCTGTGGGGTGGGCGGGCTGTCCGAAGTGCGCCGAAACACGCCCCACGGCTGGCCCATGCCCCCGCTCGCTAACCGGACCGCCGGCCGTTGCCCGGCGGGCTGCGGTAGAGTGGCGCGCACCGCCGGGGGGTCGCCCCGGTGATCGGGGGCAGCGTGGGGCATCTTGTCGTAGTCGACGCCGATCAACGGGCCCAGCGCGCCCTGACGGATCTGTTGCTCAAGCTCGGCCACCGCGTCGATTCGGGCGACTCGCTCGCGGGGGTGCGGTCGGCGCTCAATGATAGGCCCGAGCTGCTGTTCATCGGCGCGGGGCCCGGGGGCGCCGACATTGACCGCCAGTGGGCGCTCCTCGGCGAGCTCGGCCGGCAGGCGCGCGTCGTCTGGACCGGGCCCTTGCGGGAGCTGGTCGAGCCCGCGTTGGACGCCGGGATCGGCGTGGACTTTCTGCCGATCCCGCCGCGGGCCCCGGCGGTCGTGGCGCTCATGGCCCGCCACCTCGCCGCCGCGCCGACCGAGCGGTGGAGCGGGGCGGAGTTCCTTACGGAGGTATCGGGTCCATCGAGCCGGTTCCCGCCTGCGCGGGTGGCCTTCCTCGCCCACCGGGTCGGGGCCGCCGGCTGGCTGGAGATCGGCGCGCCCGGGAGCGTCGAGGCCGTGGCCTTCTTGGGCGGCCGCGTGGTCGGCCTTCAGAGCGCCGGCGCGATCGCAGGCGCGCTGGGCCAAGCCGGACCCGCCGATCTCAACCGGCTCATCGGCGCCGCCATCGCCGCCGGAAAAAGCCCCGATGACGCCCTTCAGGAGGTGGCGCTGGCCCTCGGCGATCTGCTCATCTCCGCCCCCGCTGAGGCGCCGGTGCGCTGGACCGAGGCGCCGCCGCCGCGACCGCTGACCTTGCCGCTGACCGTCCCCCGGATGGTGGGCCGGGCCTTGGAGCTGCGCCGGCCCGCCGCCCGGCTTCGGTCTGAGCTCGGCGCCCGGCCTTCGGACCGCCTGCACCTCGTGCTGCCGGATGACTCCGAGGAGTCGAGCTGGGGGCTCTCCCCGGCGGCCCTGCGGCTGATCCGCGCGGCTGGCCGGAGCGGCACGCTGGGCGGGATCATCGGGGCGGGCGGCGCGGACCGGGACGACGTCTGGCTGGCCCTCGACTACCTGATGCAGCTCGGCCTGCTCTCCACCGAGTCCGCCCAAGACAACGATCTGGTCGGGATCTCCGTCGAGGCCATCCCAGACCCGCCGAGCGCGCCGCCGCCGAGCGCGCCGCCGAGCCCGCCGCCCCAACCGGTCCGGCCCGCCGCTGTAGCGCCCCCGCCGACCAGCGCGCCCTTCAGCCCGGCGCCGACCGCGCCCGATCCCGCGGCCGAGGCCTTGGCGGCGACCCTCGCGCAGCTCGAGGCGAGCACGCCCTGGGAGATCTTCGAGCTGAAGGTCCCGGCAGACGTCAACTTGGAGGAGATCGATCGGCGGTTCCGCGCCCGCTCGGCGCCCATGCACCCCGACCGGCGGGTCGGCGACAGCGCGGAGGTCCGGCGCCTCGCGGCGGAGTGCTTCGCCCGCATTCAGTCTGCCCGCATGGCCTTCGACTCCGAGGAGCTGCGCAAAGAGGTGCGGGAGCGGATGTTGGCCATCTCTGAAGGCCGGGTCTTCGTCTCCGAGGCCGACAAGCGCAGCGCGCGCCTGCTGTTCAAGCGGGGAGAGGCGGCGTTGCGGGCCAAGAAGTACGCCGAGGCCGCCGACCAACTGGCCGAGGCCGCCAAGCTCGACCCGGCCGACTGGGAGATCGCGCTCCACGGCGCCCAAGCCGAGTGGCGCGCCGAGCGGGCGCCGCCGCGCCGGACCGCCGAGCGGCTGCTGGCCATCAAGACCGAGCGCAAGTCCTCCAACGCCGAGATCCAGTTTCAAGCGGGCGAGATGCTGCTCGCCGCCGGCGACGAGAAGGCGGCCTACGCCTGCTTCACCGTGGCCATCGAGAAGGACCCCGAGCACACCGGGGCCCAGCGTCGCCTCCGGCTGCGGCAGAGCCGGGACGAGCGCGCCGCCGAGGCCGCCAAGCCGGCCACGCCCATCGCCGACACCCTCAAGAGCCTGTTCTCTTGGGGAAAGAAGGGATAGGCACACGTAAGGAAAACATCGTACCGGCCTGAGTGTTTCAGGCCACCGGCCCGCCAGCCCCGCCGCGCGACTCTGCCTGGGCCCGGGGGGTGTGGCGGGCTACGGCGCAGCGGCGTGTGGGGCGGGCCCGCGCGCGCCCGTTTCCCGGTGGGGTGCCCGATGGAGAGCCTGCTCGCCGCCGCCGTGACGCTGGTGTGGGCGCTGAGCTTGGTCGGCAACCAGTGGCCGTCCCGGCTCGGCTTCACCCGCCACGGGGGCTGGGTGGGCGCCGCCGTCGCCTTGCACGTCGGTGCTTTGGTGTTCAGCGTGGTCGAGGCGGGGCGCTTGCCGCTGGACTCCATGCGCTTCGGCCTGCACGCCTTGGGGCTGTGGGTGGTGCTCGGCTGGGTGTGGCTCCGGTCGCAGCCGCGCATGGAGAGCTTGGGCGGCTTGCTGCTGGGCCTCGCCGTGCTGCTTCAGGCCGTCGCACAGCTCGCGCCCACCCACGGCGGCGGCACGGCCCGGGAGGGGCTGTGGTTCCCGGCGCACGTCTCGCTGATCTTGCTCGGGCTCGGCGGGCTCGCCCTCTCCTTCTCCTTGTCGGTGGTCTTCCTCTGGGTGCAGCGGCGCCTCAAGGCCAAACGTTTTGAAGGGCTCGCCCGCTTGCCCTCGCTCGATGTACTCGATCGGCGCAATTACCAAGCGATGTCCTTTGGTTTCGTCAGCCTGACCGCGGGCATGGCGGTGGGCGGGGTGTGGGCGGCCACCCACCCCGAGGCCTCGATGGGCCCGACGGTGACGGTCTGGGGCACGGTGTTGTTGTGGATGTGGTACGCCGCTGGGCTCCACGCCCGGCTGGTCAGCGGCTGGCAGGGCCGGCTCGCCGC
>CANHON010000026.1 GCA_947462115.1 Deltaproteobacteria bacterium
CTCCTCGTTGACCCAGGCCAAGGAGGCGCGGTCGACCGGCCCGGCGTACTCCAGCTCCACGAGCCACTGGTCGATGGCGAAGGCCGCGAGGCGGGCCTCACGTCCGCTGAGCCCGGCGTCGTCGAGGTAGAGATCGCGCCCGTCGGCCACCGAGGCCGAGGGGCCGAGCGCCGAGCGGAGCGCCGGCAGGGCGTCGATGAAGCCCTCGAGGTGCCGATCGAGCGTGCTCCAGGCGCCGTCGCCGAGCTGGGCGTCGTCGGCCTCGTCGTAGACGTGGCTCCACGGCAGGCGGTCGCGGACATAGCCGAGGCCCGCCGCGTCCATCAGGTCGGCCATGGGGTTGTCTTGCACGCCGTGCAGCCAAGCGCCGCCGAGATCGACGTCCACGCCGTCCATCTCCTCGGTCCACACCCGGCCGCCCACCCGATCGCGGGCCTCGAGCAGGGTGGTCTCGACGCCGGCCTCGTGCAGGGCGCGCGCGACCGTGAGGCCGGCCACGCCCGCGCCGACGACGATGACGTGGGTCTCGGGATCAGCCGCCGCGCCCACCGCGGCGTCCCGGGGCGCCTTGGCGCTGTCGCCGCGGCAGCCGAGGAGCAGCGCGCAGCCGAGGGCGAACGCCGTGGAGGGCCAGCGGGCCGGCTGCCCGCGCGGGAGCACCGATCGACGCCCGCTCATGCCTTCGCGCCATCGAGGGCATCGAGGGCGTCGAGGCGGGCCCGGGCCAGGAGCACCGCAGGATCCTTCTTTTTGCCGCGCTCGATCGCCGCGGCGTAGGCGACCGCCGCCGGGGCGACCTCGCCCCGCTGCTCGTAGAGCAGGCCGAGCAGGACGAGGGGATCGGGGCCGGCCTTCTTGGCCTCTGCGGCGCGGCCGAGGGTGCCCTCGGCGAGCTCGGGCTGGCCAGCGTCCACCTGGAGGCGCCCGAGGGCGAGCAAGCCCGCGGCGCTCTCCGGCAGGGCGGGCGCGAGCAGCCGCGCGGCCATGTCGGCGCCGGCGGTGGCCCAAGGGCTGGCCTCGTCGAGGTGAACGGCCAGCTCGGGGAACAGCGCGAGCAGCGCGGTCGCCACCGCCTCGCCGGTGGCCGGGGCGAAGGTGTGCTCGCCGACCTGCAGCGCCGGTGCAGCGGCCGCGGCGCCGGGCCGGCGGAAGTACATGCGCCGGGCCGCGCGCTGACCAAAACCCGGCAAGGGCAGCCAGTCGTCGCCCTTGCGGAGCATGACGGCCTCGCCTTCGCCCACGACGAGCAGGGCTTGGGGCCGTGGCGGCGCGGGGTTGACCTCGCCCGCGTCGCGCCCGTCGGAGACCCACACGCCGGTCGGGGCCTGATCAAAGCCCTGCATCACGCTGATCAGGCCGTTGATGCTGTCCTGGTGCGCGCCCTCAAAGTCGATGCGCTCCATGGCGGGCAGGGCGCTGCGGTAGCCGGCCGCGACCGCCGCCCGCGCCACCTCCACCACCGCGTCCGGGCGCAGCTTGGGATCGGCGAACATGCCGACGATCTCCGCCTCCAGCACCACGTCGGCGCCGCGGGAGGCGCTGCAGCACAGCCGGAGCAGCCCGACGCCGGCGCCCACCCGCACCTCGCCCCGCGGGTCGCGCAGGCCGAGGCGGATGCGGCGGGCCGCCTCGTCGGTGTCGAGGCAGGCGAGCATCATGAACATGCCGGAGTTCTGGCCGGGGTCCACGGTGGCCAGCACGTTGAGCAGGGCCTTGCGCTCCGCCTCGGGCAGGCCCGCGCGGGCGGGACCCAGCCGGTAGCGGCTGAGGATGTCGGCGACGGCCGCCGCGGCGCCGAGGCGGACGGCCGGGGACTTGTCGGAGCGGGCCATGTCGGCCAGCGGCCGGATCGCCGGAATCAGGCCGATCTTGGAGAGGTCCCGGCAGGCGGCCGTCCGGACGGTCAGCTCTTTGTCCTGCAGGGCCACCAGGGGATCGGGGGTCTCTTGGCTGATGAGGCCCGGGGTCCACCCGTCGGCCGTCGGCCCCGAAGGGAGCGCCACCGGGACGTTCTTGCTGCTTCGTACGCGCGGCGTGGCCAAGCCGGCCTCCTCGGTTTCGGGGCGCCGCTGCGGCGGCCCCGGGTGGATCTCAGGCGGGGATCGGCGGGGCGATCCCTGGCCCCCTCGGCGCGAGCGCCCGCCGGTCGCCCGAGCGTAGCGCCCTCGCCGCCGCCCCGCTCCCCTCGGTCCGCCCTCAGGCGGTCCGGGCGGTGGCCCACTCGAAGGCGGCCCCGCTGCTCGCGCGGAGCGGGAGGACGAAGGTGAAGCGGGTGCCGCGGCCCTGCGTGCTGTCCACCCGGACCTCGCCGTGCAAGGCGCGCAGCTCGGCCCGCACCGCGCCCATGCCGACGCCGCGGCCCGACAGCTCGGTGACCTCGTCGCGGGTGCTCAGCCCGTCCATAAACAGCAGCTCGGCGCGGTCCTCGGCGCGCAGCGGCAGCATGTTCTTGGCGCGGGCCTTGGCGCGCAGGGCCTCCCAGTCGATGCCGCGGCCGTCCTCTTCGATAATGACGTGCAGGTGCTCATCTTCGACGAGGGTGGCCAGGCGGAGCTGTAAGGCGGCCGGCTTGCCGAGCGCCGCGCGCTCCTCGGCCGCGTCGAAGCCGTGGTCCAGCGCGTTTCGGACCACGTGCACGAGGCTGCCCCAGAAGGCGGCCGTGACGGTGGGATCGGTGCGCGCGCCGTTGTCTTCGACGCGGATGTCCACGTCCCCGCGCCCGAGCCGGGCGGCCAGCGCGTTGGCCTGCTCGCCGAGCCGATCGAGGCGGCGGCGGGTGGGCTCCAGCTTGAGCTCGGAGATGCGGCGGGCGATCTCGGCGTGCGGGCGGCGCTGCAGCACGGCGTTGAGGATGGCGTTGAGCTCCTGATCGCCGATCTCCAGCCGGCCCTCGGTGGCGTTCCCCAGCAGGCGGCCGGCGCTGGTGCGGACCCGGTCCCAGGCCTGGGTCAGCGCCTCGCGCTCCTCGGCGGTCAGCGGCTCGTCGGTCTCGGTGATGCGGTCCTCGAGGCCGTGCACCACGGTCATGATGCTCGTGAGGCCATAGAAGCCGCTGTTGCCCTTCAGGGTGTGCAGCAGGCGCTTCTCGGTGGCCTCGTCCTCGGTCGCGGC
This sequence comes from Deltaproteobacteria bacterium, assembly GCA_947462115.1. Lineage (GTDB taxonomy): Bacteria > Myxococcota_A > UBA796 > UBA796 > UBA2385 > JAEUKK01. The sequence goes on from CANHON010000026.1 coordinate 3,112, forward strand.
GCTGAGCGTGCGCACGATGCGGTCGGCGTCGGCCATGAATTCCACGACGCCGAGGCGGTCTTGCGACACCCGGTCGAACAGGGCCATGGTCTCCCGCTGGGCCTGCTCGGCCTTCTCGCGCTCCACGGTCGCGGTCACGTCGGTGGCGATGACCAGCAGGCCCTGGAAGGCGCCGCTCTCACTGCCCCCTTCTCGGAGCACGCGGTAGCTCAAGGCGACGTGCATGTCGCCATTTTGGAAGGTCTGCGGGAGCTGGGTGACGAGCACGGCGTCCGGCATGAAGCCCTCGACGAGGCTGCCCCAGCCGACGTCCCACCAGGCCACCTCTGCCGGCGCGACCGTGCCGAGCTGCTCCTCGAAGCTCCCGGAGGCCACCGGCTCCCCGAAGAACCGGCTGAAGGCCGCGCTCTTCTCGGTGGACATGCGGCCGTTGACATCGACCGTCACGAGGCCCTGGTCCACGTTGTTGAGCAGCAGGGCGGTCTCGTCGCGCCGGCGCTGGATCTCCGCCTCGGCGGCGCCGAAGATGGCGGCGAGGCGCTTGCCGTAGAGGGCCACGCCGACGACCATCATGCCCACGAGGCCGACCAGGCCGAAAGAGCCCCACTGCAGCCGATCCGCGTGGCTGAGCTGGGTCGCGAAGGCCTCGTCCTGCATGCCCTGGATCTGGATCTGCAGGTCGCCGAGCTTCGAGCTGACCGCGCCGAGCTCGCGGTCCATGCGCGCCATCTCGGCGCCGGCGGTGTCCTTGTCGTTGGCCTCAAGCGCCGCGAAGATCTTCATCGCGGCGCCCTCGAGCCCCGAGAAGTGCCCGTCGATGGTCTCGAGCTGGCTGATCATGATCACGGACCGGTCCGGCGGGACATGCTCCCGGACCTCTTTGATCGCGGCGTCGCGCTGAGCGCGGTACTCCGCGGTGTATTCAAGGAGCTTGGCCCGCTCCCCGGCGATGTCGCCCGACTCGAACACGTCGTTGCCGGGCCCGTTGGCCTGGGTGGCGCTGCGGGAGATGGCGCCGAGGCCGGCGCTCCGGGCCGCCCAGATCTGGCTGTCGGCCACGCTGTCGCGGTAGGTGTCGAGCAGCATCGTGTTGAGGCCGACGGCGGCGAGCACGCTCGCGACGCTGAAGGCCCCGAGCGCGTGGTACATTTTGAGCCACGTTGGGGTGCCGGTGCGGGTGGGCTTCGGGGTCGGGGTCGCTGCGGTCATGGGGCCTCCAAGGGTGCGTCCCTCCTTCGGGCACCGGGCCCCGTCGCTTGAACCGTTCTTGCAGCCCAGCGCTGCGATTGGAGCCTCCATGCTGCGCAACCTTCGATTGAACCGGCTGTCCGCGCTCCTGTCGCCAGCGGTGGTGTTCGCCCTCGCCTGCCAAGACCAATCGAAGGTCGACGAGGCCGACCCCGCCGGCGGGGATGGGGCGCAGGACGGCGCGCAGGACGGTGGCGCGGGCGAGGGCGGCGACACCGGCGACTGCCCGAGCGACGCCGAGTGGAACGGCACCGAGTGCGTGGCCATCGACGAGTGCGCCGAAGACAACGGCGGCTGCGGTGATCCCGCGCTCTGGGCCTGCACGGACGCCATCGGCGGCCCGCCCACCTGCCGCTTCGTCTGCGAGGCGGACTACGCCGCCCTGACCGACGGGGTGCGCTCGGTGGAGCTCGGCGGCTCCTTGCCCTCGGCGCTGGTGCTCACCGGCGAGGCGACCTGCCCCGTCGTGATCGGCGACGACCAGCGGATCGTGGTGGGCAGCGGGCGCTATGGCGCGGGCCGCTTTGTGGAGTTTGGCCACGAGGGGATGCTCGGCGGGTCGGCGGGCGGCGACGGGGCGCGCCTCGCGGAGAACGCCGCGGCCTGGGCAGCGGGCGAGGGGCGGCGCGCCGGCGTCGAGCCCGGCACCTCCGGCGCGACCCGGGCCCGGCTGGAGGCCGCGGGCTTCACGATCGTCGAGGTCGGCGGCGGGGACGGAATTGCCGACGCGCTCGTCGAGCTCGACCTCTACGTGGGCACCACCTATGGCGAACGGTCCGAGGCCGAGATCAGCGCCCTGCTGGCTTTTGTCGACGCTGGCGGCGGCGTGCTGATGGGCGGCCACGCCTGGTGGTGGGCCTACAGCTCCGGGGAGGACCCGGCGGTGGGCTACCCAGGCAACGCCTTGCTCGGGCCCATGGGCCTCATCATCTCGGGGGAGACCACCGACGGCGGCACCGACGCGGTCCCGGCCGAGACCCCGAGCGACCTGCTGCACCACAAGCGGGCGCTGGCGAGCCTCTTGAGCCACCTCTCCGGCGCGGCGCCGCTGTCCTTGGCGGAGCAGGTGCTCGGGGCCTCGACGGTCGGCTTCGCGATCACCACGCTGCCCTTGAGCCTGTCGGCCTACTTTGACCCGGCCCGGGGCTTCCTCGACGCGCTGCCCGCGCCGGTGATCCCCACCGAGGCCGCGCCGATCCGCCCTGCGGCCCAGCCGGTGGAGGCCCTGGTGCTGCGCTTGGAGAGCAAGCTGGCCACCGAGGGCTCGCCGACCGAGGCGGTGGTCGCGGGCTCGGCTGCCGACTTCCCGGGCCAGGCCCCGAGCGGCACGCCCACCGAGACCCTCCGCATGACCCTCAGCCCGAGCTACGCGGGCTACCCGAGCAGCTACGCCTTCTCCGGGGCGGGCGCCCCGCTGCTCGTCTCGACCGGGGGCTGGGCGCCGGCCGGCGGGCTCGTGCGCGCGCGGGTGCCGGCGGCCTGGGCCGAGGCCGGCCTGTCGCTGCGGGTGGGCGGCTGGACTGACACCCTCTGGGGCCTGGAAGACTGGTGGCGCAACCCCGAGATCAGCCGCGTGGACGCGATCGTCGGCGAGACCACCGAGCTCGTGAGCGGCTTTGGCGGCCTCGTCTACCTGCAGGTCCCGGCGGGCGTGTCCTTGCCGGAGGGCGAGCTGGTGGTCGAGGGCGTGATCGCCGCGCCCCGCTACGTCCTCGGCGAGACCACCGCGCCGGAGTGGGCCGAGCGCCGCGCCGCCCCGGCGCCCTGGGCGGAGCTGGAGGGCGAGCATGTGGTGCTGATGGTTCCGGCCGATGCGGTGCGCGGCCTCGAGGATCCGAGCGCGCTGCTCGGCTTCTGGGACGAGGTGCTGGCGGCCGAGGCCGAGCTCGCCGCGATGCCCCTGCCGCGGCCGCGCAAGGAGCGCATCCAGCTCGACCGGCAGATCAGCGCCGGCTGGATGCACTCCGGCTACCCGATCATGGCCTACACCGCCGTCTCTGCTGAGCTCACGGTGCTCGAAGACCTGCAGCGGGTCGGGAGCTGGGGTGCCTTCCACGAGCTCGGGCACAACCACCAGCACCGGTCGGCCGAGCTCGACGGCACCACCGAGGCGACGGTCAACCTCTGGTCGGTCTACGCGATGGAGAACGTGGTGGGCATCACCCGGGCGGAGGGGCACCCGGCCCTCGCGCCGGCGGACCGGGCCGCGCGGATCGACGCCTACATCGACGGGGGGCGCAATTACGCCGCCGACTGGAGCGTGTGGACGGCGCTGGAGACCTACCTGCAGGTGCAGGAGCGCTTCGGCTGGGCGCCTTTCCAGCGGCTGTTCGCCCGCTACCGGGCGGAGGGCAGCGCGCCGGCCAACGAGCAGGCCCGCCTCGACCGCTGGGCGCAGTGGTCCTCGGAGGAGGTGGGCATGGATCTCACGCCCTTCTACCTCGCCTGGGGCTGGCCCCTGTCGCCCAGCGTGGCGGACGGCCTGAGCGCGCTCCCCGACTGGACCGACCACCCGCTCGCCGGGCGCTGAGGCGCGGGCGGCTCGGCCCGGACCGGCGCGGCCCATCGCACCAGAGCAGCGCGGCCCGGGGCGCTGTGGGCGCGGCGCTCGGCAGTGGTCCCCCGGTCACGATAGGGTAGGCTTCGCGCGCGCACGGGGCCGGCTTGGTTTTTACCTCCTTCGTCTTCTTGGCCTTCATGGTGGTCTTTTGGCCACCCTACCGGCTGCTGCGCGGCCGGGCCCAGAAGCTCTGGCTGGTGGCCGGCAGCCTGTGCTTCTACGGCTGGTTTGAGTGGCGCTACGTCGGCCTGCTGCTGGCCAGCGCCGGCGTGGACTTCGTCGCGGGGCGGATGATCGAGCGCAGCGGGGCCCTCGGCCGGCGGCTGTGGCTGGCCTTGAGCGTGGTCACCAACCTCGGCGTCTTGTTCGCCTACAAGTACTCGGCGTGGTTCTTCACCGAGATTAACGCGCTGCTGCCTCATCTCGGCGTGGACGGCGCCTATTCGGTGCCCAATGTGCTGCTGCCGGTGGGGCTCAGCTTCTACACCTTCCAGTCGATGTCCACCACCATCGACGTCTACCGGGGGGAGCGGCCCGCCGCCCAGTCCTGGCTCGACTACCTGGGCTTTATCGCCTTCTTTCCGCAGCTCGTGGCCGGGCCGATCGAGCGCAGCGGCGCCCTGCTCCCGCAGCTCGAGGCCGGGCCGCAGCCCACCGCCCTCCGCAGCCACAGCGGCGCTTGGCTGGTGCTGTTCGGCTTCTGGAAGAAGCTGTACGTGGCCGACAACCTCGGCGCCATCGTGGCCCCGGTCTTCGACGCCAAGGAGGCCAGCGCCGACTTCGGCCTGGTGCTGCTCGCGATGTGGGCCTTCAGCCTGCAGATCTACTGCGACTTCTCGGGCTACACCGACATCGCCCGCGGGGTGGCGCGCCTGCTTGGCTTTGAATTGTCCCTGAACTTCAACCAGCCCTTCTTCGCCACCAGCCCGCGCGACCTGTGGCGCCGCTGGCACATCAGCCTCAGCCAGTGGCTGCGGGACTACCTCTACATCCCGCTCGGCGGTAGCCGCCACGGAAAGCTCCGCACCGCTTGGGCGCTCGGCATGACCATGCTGCTCGGCGGCCTGTGGCACGGGGCCAGCTACACCTTCGTCGTGTGGGGCGCCTACCACGGCCTGGCGCTGATCCTGGACCGGGCGATCCGCGGCGAGCGGGCCTCGGAGCCCCAATCGTGGTGGGGACAGGCGCTGGCGGCGGCGCTGATGTTCCAAGTGACGGCCTACGGCTTCCTTTGGTTCCGGGCGAACAGCGCGGGCTCGGCCTGGGCGCTGAGCCAAACGCTCCTCTCCCCGCTGTTTGGGGCGGCGGTGGCCCCCAGCGAGGCGGCGATGGTCGCCTTCAGTCAGATCGCTGTGATCGCTGGTCCGCTCGTTGTTTTCGAGCTGGTGATGCGGCGGTTTGGGCTGGAGCCTTGGCTGCGGCTGCCGGCGCTGCTGCAGGCGCCGCTGGCCGCGGTCCTGTTCTTGAGCAGCGTGGTGCTCGGCGCGAGTTTTGGGCGCGCCTTCATCTACTTCCAATTCTAGCGCCGGCCCGGGCCTTCCCGTCCTCAGAACGGGCCTCAGAACGGGCCTCAGAACGAGCCTCAGAACGAGCCTCAGAACGAGTACTTGGCCCGGGTGAAGACCTGCGTGCCGCCGGTGGCGGGGTCGCCGAACTTGGTCCACTCCTCGCCGATCATCACCACGGCGCCGCCCGCGAGCTCAAGCCCGCCGCCAAAGTTGTGGCTGAGCTCGGGGTAGAGCACCATGGAGCGCCCGGTGTCGGTGGTCCAGCTGTAGCGGGTCTCGACCCGCTCGCCGGCCTCGGCGTCGTAGGTGCTCACCAAGATCGGCGTGAAGTCGAGGATGGTGAACATCCGCAGCTTGGTCTGGCGCAGGTTGAGGTCGACGCCAATCACGCCATAGTCGCCGATGCGCGGCCGGGTCCACTCCTTGACGCACTGCTCCCCCTGGCCGCGGGGATCGGTCTGCAGGTTGAGCACGTTGCAGGTGAGCGGGTCCTCGTATTGGAGCAGCTCGGCCTTGCGTTGGGTGACGCCAGGGGTGATCCAATCGCCGGCCCCGAACTCATCCGGCATGCCGTGGACCCACTGGACGTTGGCGTAGATGTACTTGCCGAAGCTGTAGTCGAGGCCGGCGGTCCACTTGAAGAAGCGGTCGTCGGGGATCACGATGGGCTTGCTGTCGTCGGGGAGCTGGTAGTCGTACTCGCCGGCCGGCTGGGTGGTGATGCCGAGCGCGAGCTCGTCGTTGGTGACGCTCATCGTCTGGGCGACCGGGTCGATCCAGGCGAGCTCCAGGCGGTAGCCGATGGGCTGCACCTTCGGGTGGATCCAGCCGAGCGGGTTCATCTCGCCGGCCGCGTTGAGCCCCCACACCTGCATCTCGGGGTAGGTCACGCCGGCGACCGTCTGCAGGATGCCCTTGATGCAATCCTCGGGATCGCCGGGCTTACATTGGTCGCCGGGGGCGGCGGTGGTGTGGTTGTTGTAGGCCACCGGGAAGTCAAAGCGGCCCTTGTAGTAGCTCAGCGCGATGTCCTGCATGCCCAAGGTCCCGGCGATCCGGGCCGACCACTGCATGTTCTGTAGGTTCGCGTCCGGGAGGCGCGGGCTCACCCCGTTGACCACCGTGGGCCAAGACAAGGCGAAGTCTTCGAGCAGGGCGTTGCTTGCGTAGAGCTCGCGGCGCAGCTCGGCGTCGTCGACGGGGATGCGGTCGGTGAGGCCCAGCGCGATGCGTCCGGTCTGGGGCAGCAGCGCGGGCTTGAACACCGGCACCGCCACGGCCGAGAGGCTCAGCGCGGGGATGGGCGTATAGTCGAGCCGCACCATCACGTTGCCGAGCTGATCACCGAACAGCAGGGGATCTTCGAGGTCGTCGGCGTTGAGGTTGTTGGTGGGGTTGAACTGGTCGCCCACGCCCCACTGCACCTTCTGTTGGCCCACCCGCAGGTCGAGGCCCCGCACGCCGCCGAGATCCCAGCCCTCCATATAGGCGGAGTGCAGCTCCACCCGGAAGGGGTCGACGATCTCCCGGCGGGACAGCGCGAAGGTGCTGTCGATGGTGTCTGGGAAGCCGAAGTAGACGAGATCAGCGTCCAGGAACGCCTTTCCGCGGTCGGACTTGGCCGCCACCTTGGCCTTGAACAGGTTCTGGTTGCGGATGAAGCCCGGATCTTGGCCCAGCGGGGCGTACCAGGTGCCGACCCGCAGCGTGTCGGTGCCGTAGCGGATGTCGGTTTGGATGTGGCCGCCGACCTCCCACTCGATCTCTTGGGCCTGGGCCATGCCGCAGAGCAGCGTCAGCAACAGCATCTCAGCGCCCCTGCTGCAGCGCGCGCTGGCTGAACCGCTCGTCGTTGAGCCCGGAGTTCATCTTCTCCATCTTCTGGATGAGGACCGTGCTCGCGTCTTTGCGGGTGTGGTCGGTCATCTTGAAGTGGCCGGGCTGGCAGACCTGCGCCTCGCAGACGTACTGGCTGCGCACCTCGGTCTTGAGGTGGGTGCCCTTGGCGTCGTAGTAGCGGATGGTGGTGGGCAGGGTGTTCTGCTTGCTGACGTCGATCTCGAGGCGGGCGTAGGCCGTCTCTTCGCCGGGCTTGGGGCTGAGCGACAAGGTCCAGCCGGCCTCGGTCTCGCCCTTGAGCTCGGCGGCGTAGGCTTCGCCGAAGCGGGTGGTGCTCATGTCGGCGTCGGCGAACATGGTGCCCATGAAGCCTTGGCTGTTGACGTGGCTCGCGATGCGCCGCACCTTGTTGTAAGCAGGCAGGTAGACGTACATCTGACGGCGGTCGAGCACGAGCACCCGGGTGCCCTTCATGTCGCCGGGCGCGTGAAACTCGACCATGCGCTTGGGGCCCTTGGTCTCCAGCGTGAACTCCATCTTGAGCGGGGCCTGGCCGGGGATGTTGGTCTCGGCCGACATGCGCGAGGTGGTGTCGCTGGCGCGGTTGAGGGCCGCGTCGACCTGCGCGAGCACGGCGTCGCCGCTGCCGGCCAGGGCGGCGCTCGGGCTGAGCGCGAGGGCGAAGTGGAGGCCCAGGCGCAGGGCGCGCAGCGGGCGGGCGAGGGCGGCGACGGAGGGGCTGCGGTTCATGGCGTGGGCTCCAGGGTGGGCGCGGGGGCGGCTGCCGCGGCGCGAAGCAAAGGGGGATCCGCCGGATCGTCGGTGTCTACCTCGGGATCGTAGCGGCGCCGGCGCGCCAGGGCCGGCACGACGACGAGCGTGCAACCCGCGGCCACCAGCATGGCGGCCGAGGTCAGCCCGCCGACGTTCTTGAGCGGGCGGGCCTCGCCCAGCGTGAGCACGAAAAAGCCGGCTGCGACGGCGACGGCGTTGATGAGGATGGCGGCGCCGGTGCGGGCCCCGGCGCGCGCGGCCCCGGCGCTCAGCGGCTCGTCGGGCCCGGCGCTCCAGGCGCTCATCAGGTGCACCGCATAGTCGACCCCCACGCCGATCACGATGCTCGCGAGCATCGCGGTGCCGAGATCGAGGCGGATGTGCAGCAGGCCCATCCCCCCGTAGATGATGAGCAGGCTCAGGCCCATCGGCGCCAGGGCGAGCAGGCCGGCGCTCTTCGCGCGGAAGCGAAGGACCAGCACGGCGGCGACGAGGCTCAGGGCCCACTTGAGGCTGGACCGCTGGTTCTCCCGGGTGCTCTGCGACAGGCCCCGGTGCAGGAGCGGGGTGCCGCTCACGGCGAGCGAGAGCTGGCCGTCCCCCTGGGGATCCGCCACGGCCACGGCGTCGAGCTCCAGATCCAGCAGCGCGGCGCCCACCGCGAGCTCGAGGCGCTGGGCGGCGGCGGTGCTGCCCTCTGGGAGGCCCTGAAGGCTCGTCAGCGCGCCGATCAGCGCCTCCGCCCGGGCGGCGATGGCGGCGTCCCGGCGGGCCTCCTCCAGGGGGATCTCGGCGGCCCAGGACAGGTCGGTCACCCGCGGGTCGTCAGGGGGGGCGCCCAGCGCCCCGGCGATGGCCTCGGCACGGTCGCCTTCGGCGTGGCCGCCCGGCAGCGCGATCAGGGCCGAGGCGACCGGGGCCGCCTCCGCCGCCGCCAGCGGGGCCGGGCTCTCGTCGCTCTGGAGCCACCGCTCCAAGCGGGCCGCGACCTGCGCCGGGGTGGGCGCCGGGGCGGGCGCGGTGAGGAGCGGGCGGAGGGCCTCGGCTTCGGGCGCGCCGTAGGCCCGCAGAACAGCGCGCAGGCGGTCCATCACGAGCTGGTCGCGGGCAGCGGTGGCCTCGGGCGGGTCCGCGGACCGATCGCCGGCGAGGGGCACGACCCGCCAGCGCTGCACCGCTTCTTCGGCGACGATGCGCTCGATGTCGGCGAGGGTGGCCTCGGTCTCGTCGATGTCCTTCGCGCTGAGGCGCACGTGCATCAGGGCGCGGTCGAGCTCGGGCGAGACGAGCTGGCGCACGGCCGGGTTGCCGGTGAGCAGGCCGAACAGCAGGCCCGCCTTGTCGGCGCGGTCGGGCAGGCGCGGCTGGCCCTCCATGGCCTCGCTGAGCGAGGCGACCACGTCCCCCACCTGCTGGACGCGGTGCACGCCGGGCCGCAGGCTCAGGCGGTCGGCGAGCTGCTGTACGCTCCGCAGCACGTGGGGGTCCCGGAGATCTCCGGTGATCTCGATCTGGACGAAGGTGCTGCCGCCAAAGGCGCGCCGCATGAAGAGGTCGGCCTCGGCGGGCGGGCTGCCGGGGTCGTAGAAGGCGGCTTGGTCGAGCCGGTCATCGACCTTGGCGGCGAAAAATGCCCCGAGGAGGGCGATCCCAGCGAGCACCACCAAGGTGAGGCGGCGGTGCTCGACCACCGAGGCGCTCAGCCGGGCGAAGAGGGCGTCGGCGCCGCCGGCCCCCACCTGTCGGGGCTTGAGCCGGAGCAGCACGATGACGGCGGGCACGAAGGTGAGCGAGAGCCCGACCGCCACCGAGACCCCGAGCGCGCACAGCAGGCCAAACTGCCGGAGCGGCTCGAGATCCATCATCACGAAGCTGCCGAGGCCGAGCGCGGTGGTGAGGCCGGCGGTGAGCACCACCGGGCCGGTGTGGGTGATCGTCTTGATCACCGCGGCTTCGAGCGGCAGATCGACGGCGTAGACCGAGTAGCGCGCCAGCATGTGGATGCCGTAGGCGCTGCCGACCGCGAACAAGATCACCGGCATGGCGCTGAGCACCACGTTGACCGGGGTGTCGGTGAGCACCATCACGGCCTGCACCACGGCGATGCCGGCGCCCGCGCTGAACAGGCCGAGCAGCACGCTGCGCAGGTCGCGGAAGGCGACGAGCAGCACGAGCACGATGGCCGCGACGGCCCAGGGCGTCAGCCTGCGCATGTCGGCTTGGGTGGTGTCGTAGATGTAGGACGACACGAAGGGCGCGCCGGTCAAGTGCAGCCGGGCGCCGGGGAAGGCGGCGGCCGCCCGCGCCTGGATCTGCCCGGCCAGCGCCCGCTGATCGGCCCCGAAGGCCGGGAAGGCGTAGAGGGCCAGCGCGGCGCCGTCGGCGCTGACCAAGGTGCCCACCACGTGCTCTCGGCTCGACACGAGCGCGCGCACGGCCTGCAGCTGGGCGTCGTCCGCGGGCAGGGCCGCGATGAGCTTGGCGGTGCGGATGCCGCCCATCGGGTCGGGGCTGAAGTCATCGACGCTGGTGAGGCTCAGCACATAGTCGAGGCCGCCCATCGTGCTGAGATCATTGGTGAGCACCGCCATGGACGCGAGATCGTCGCGGGTGTAGGGCTGGGCGAGCTCGACGCCGACGATGGCCACGTCGAGGCCGCCGAAGCGCTCGTTGATGTCGCGGAAGCGCGCGATGTCCGGGTTGTCCCGCGGCAAGAAGGCCAGCAGGTCATCCTCGTGGCGCACCTGGGCGCCAATCGCGCCGGCGACGGCGGTGAGCAAGACCACCAGAGCGACCCACAGCGCGGCGCTTCGGCGTTGGACGAGCAGGCGCGCGAGGGGGAGCATGGCGGTGCCAGGGGCGAAGGGGAGGGCGCGTCTAGCCGGTCCTCCGGGTGGTGTCACGGGGGGGATGGCTGGGTTTCCGGCCACTTCCTGACCGTTTCTCGTGTTTTTTTGTCTGCGGGCCCGCTTTGGCCGCCGCCCACAGCGCCTCGACCTCCGCCGGCTGCAGCGCGCGGGTGGCGCCGGGGGCGAGGCCGTCGAGCCGCAGCGGGCCGATGGCGAAGCGCACGAGGCGCAGGGTGGGGTGGCCCACCGCCGCGGTCATTCGCCGAACCTGCCGGTTCTTTCCCTCCGTCAGCCACAGCGCGATCCAGGTGTCGGGGATCGACTGGCGGACGCGGATGGGCGGGTCTCGGGGCCAGAGATCGGGCGGTTCGATCCGCTCGCAGCGGCTCGGGGCGGTGCGCTGGCCGTCTAGCAGCACCCCGGTGCGCAGGGCGGCGAGGGCGTCCTCGCTCGGCACCCCCTCGACCTGGGCCCAGTAGCCCTTCTCCTTCTCGTTGGAGGGGTGGGCGAGGCGGTGCTGAAGGGCGCCGTCATCGGTGAGGATCAGCAGCCCCTCGCTGTCTCGGTCCAGGCGGCCGACCGGGTAGACCCCGGGCGTCGCGCAGCACTCCGCCAGGGTGCGCCGCCCTTCGCCGTCGGTGAACTGGCAGAGCACATCGTAGGGCTTATTGACCAGAATAACGCGGCTCACGTTGTCTTCAGCACCCACAATCGCAGAAGGCGAGGTCGAGGCGGGGGCTGCTCGGGCCCCCTTCGAGGCGCTGGCTGTTGGTGATCTCCTCGCGCAGGTGCAGCTCCACGGGCTTACCGGGCCCGGCCTGCACGAGGCCGAGCAGCGCCGAGCCCTGGATGGGGCGCAGCGAAAGGAGCTCGGCGCCTTTGGCGTCCAGCACGGCGATGAGGTCCATGTTGAGGTCCTCTCCACCGCAGACCCACTCGCCCTCGCCGGTCTGCAGGTGCAGGCGCAGCGCCCGGACCGGCGCGCCGCCGAGCGTGTAGGGCCGGCTGAACCAGCTCACCTGAAGGGGCAGGCCCTGGGCCTTTGCGTGGTCCTCGGCGTCGCGCAGCTGGTCGGCGAGGCCGGCGAGGGGCTTGTCGGGGGGCCGGCTTTTGGCCTCGGGCGCGGTGGGGATCGCGACCCGCGCGCCCGGCCGCTGATCGATGAGCTGGGCCTCGCCGCCGGCGCAGCGCAGGGTGGCGTGGGCGGCCGGGGAGCCGCAGGACGGCGCCTTGTGCGCGCCGGCCTCCACCCAGCCGAAGTGGGGCTCGCCGACCACGCCCACCGAGAAGCCCTCAATGACGCAGTCGACCGGGCCCTGGCTGTGGTTGAAGCCGGCGAGGTGCTGCCCGATGGCGTAGCGGCCGATCGTGCGGTGGGGCAGGGGAGCGGACCACACCGACAGGCTGCCGCCTTGGCTCCGAACCGCGGGAGCGCCCTGCAGCGAGGCATCCTCAACCGCCTCGGGCAGCGGCAAGCGCAGGCCCACCGGGTCGAGGAAGGCCACCTGCTCGTCCAAGGGCGCGGGCTTGGCGAGGGCGGCGCAGGTGGCGGCGAGCTCGGGCCGGGGGCCCACGTAGGCGCCGGCCGGCTTGACGGCCACGTCCACCCCGGCGGCCTTGAGCTTGGCGGCCGCGGCCTTCGCGGCGGCGGCGTCGGGATAAGCGCCAGCGACGACGATCTCGTAGCAGGGCATCAGCCCCTTGAACATCGTGGACGAGAGGCGAACGGGGGCCTGGCCGGTGAGCTTGGCGGCGGTCTGGAGGCCGGCGGGCTGCTCGCCGGGCACGAAGCTGGCGCTCAACATCACCAGCACCTTGCCGCCGTAGTCGGCCGGGCGCGTCGAGAGCGGGGCGCCGAGGGCCACCGCCGGCAGGCCCACCCAAGCCAGGACCATCGGCGCGAGGACCAACGGCGTGGCGGTCCGGCGCGGCTCAGGGGGTCTCACAGACGAACTCCTCGACCAGCAGGGCGTCGATGAGGTGGTAGTTGGTGACCGAGCCCGTGGCCGCCGTAAAGCCCACATAGGCCGGGAAGGTGCCGAGGCCGGGCACGTCCTGGTCGATGTAGGTGACGCCGTCGATGGACACCGTGAAGTGCAGACCGCTGACCTGCACGCTCATCTGGTGCCAAGCCCCGTCCTCCATCTCCGGCAGGGTCGCCCAGGTCACCGGGCCGTTCACGTTGCCGTCGAGGTGCAGGCTGAGGTGATCGAGGCTGGTCGGGTCGTTGTGTTCGGGGTTGTAGAAGGTGTCGACCTCCACCGACCAGCCGGGCAGGCCGCCGTAGCCGATGCCGCCGCCGGTGTTGCCGACGAAGCTGGTCATGCGGGTGGTGTCGAGGGCCGTGAGCGACAGGCCGTCGGCGCCGGTGCCGCCGCTCCCGTAGAAGGCGAACTCGATGCTCACATTGTCGGAGGACACCGTCGAGCCGGTCTGGAAGGCTGTGCCGGCTTGGTTGTTGAACGGCGCCGTGAGCTCGACCCAGCCGTTGACGCTGTCCCAGCCAGCGGTGCCGTTGAAGGTCCAGGTGCCCAGATCGAGGTTCTCGCTGATGTAGCCGGCGTTTTGGCAGATCCCCAGGCGGTCGGTGGCGGTCTGCTCGCAGCCGTCGGTGACCTCCACGGTCAGCTGGTGGGCGCCCGCGCTCTGCAGGGCGGCGTCCCAGGGCTGGCTGGCGATGCCCGCCGCATCGACCGAGCCGCCGCTCAGCGGGCCATCGACGTCGCTCGACCAGGAGACGCGCAGATCGCCGGGCGGGGTGTGATCATCGCTGACCTCCGCCACGAGCCCGCCGGTCGCGCCGATGGCCAGCACGTCGCCGTCGGTGGGCGAGATCCACCGCACCGTGGGCGGCAGGTCGGCTTCCAGGGAGAGGGGCACGCGCTGCTCGGGGCGCTCGGGATCATCGCTCAGCACGAGCAGCTCGCCCGCGCCAGGGGCGCCGATCAGCCGCAGCCCGACCGCGCTGCTCGGGTCCAGGCTGAGGGGCAGGGCCGGCGGACCGTCGAGCGCCCAGCCCGGGCCGGTGACCGTGAGCTCGGTCACGGTCAGAACAGCGTCGCCGACGTTGCTCAGGGTGATCTCGGTCGTGTCGGTGCCGGTGCAGGAGGGGCCGAGCGCCACGGCCTCGGGGCTGAGCTGGAGGGCCGGCGCGCCTTCTTCGGGCTCGGGCTGCGGTGCGCCGCTGTCTTCGACCTCGTCGCTGGGGCTGGGCTCGACCTTGGCGTTGAAGCCGTAGTCCGAGCAGCCGGCGAGGGAGAGCAGAACGGCGAGCCGCGCGGCGCGTGGGTCGGTCATGGAGGCCTCCGGGTGCGCCCCATCGTAGCCCAGGGGGGCGGCCCGGGCGCGGCGCGCCTGCCCCTATTTGTCGGGCGATGGCTGGGTCTGATCCGGGGCCGCGGACCGGGCTTAGCCCTTGGGCGCCGGGCCGATGTACGGGCCCTCCTCTGGCACATGGATGTCGGGCTCTTTCGGCTTGTCGTTGAGGTCCTGATCGTCGCCGCTGGGCACTGGAGGGATTTTGGGGTCCTTGACCTGCTGATTCTGCTTCTTCTTGTTGTTGTTGGGCCGTTTGCCGCTCCGGCCCCCGGTGCCCCGGCCGGGCCGATTCTCTGGCCCTTCGGCGGGCTCGGCGGGCGGCGGGGGGGCGACGACGGGCGCGGCCGGCGGCTCGGGACGAATCAAGAGGACCGGGGCTTCCCAGGCTTCGTTCGCCAACAAGTACAGGATCTGGTTGGTGTCGTGGACGACCCGCCGGGGCTCTCCGGTGGGGCCGAACAAGACCGCCACGGGCAGCTCGTCGGCGTCGAAGGCCTCGCGCAGCGCCTTGGCGGTGGGCTCGGTGGGGGAGAGCTCAAGCGATACGATCCGCAAGTGGGGGCTGCGATCGACGGCTGCCGGCAGCCCCGCCTCGACGACCTTGCAGCTCAGGCAGGAGGCCTCCCCCAGCAGCACCAGGCTCGGCGCCCCCGGCGTGAGGAGATCGGGTAAATACAGAGACTTGTTCCATTGGATCTGCTCGATCCGGTCCTTGGCCGGCACCAAGGGCGGGAGCTCGCCGGGGCGCAGCGGGACGGCCGCGGGGGACGCTGCGGGGGACGCTGCGGGGGACGCTGCGGGGGACGCTGCGGAGGGCTTCGCCGGCTCGGTCGTCCCGGGCGGGGGCTCGGCCGCCGGGCGCGGGCCGAGCAGCGTCGGGTTCGGCGCCAGGGCCGCCTCGGGGAGGCGGCGCTTCACGCGGGGGCTGGCGCAGCTCACCGCGAGGACCACGCCCAGCACGCTAAAGAGGCCAAGCTGGGGGAGACGCGGCGGCGCGGGGCGGCGGGTCGGACGGGGGCTCAACGGGGCACCTCCGGCCCCACCTAACGGAGCGGGCGGTCGAATAGCAGCGGATGACCTGCGTTGGCGGGGCGGCCAGCGCCGCCGAGGGATAGAGTGCTGGCCCGATTGACCATCGCCGTGGGTGGCGCCGCTGCCCTGGGAGAAGCCCATGATCTCGAACCCTTCCTGTTCCGCGCGCCCGACTTCATCCCCCCGCGGCGCCGCGCTGCTGGGCCTCTGCCTCGGCCTCGCGCCGCTGCTCTCGGTGGCCTCCAGCGGCTGCGCGGTGGCCGAGAAGTTCGGGGTGGTGGCGCCCGACGCCTCCCTCAACCGGGTGGACCTCGTCAAGAGCCCGAGCGCCAACAAGATGTTGAACTGGAGCTGCTTCGAGTACTTCGACAGCGCCACCTGCGCGATCGCCGGCTACGACAGCAAGCCCGCCCGGGACTCGATGCGCTTTAGCTTTGACATCGTGTTTGACCTCGCCAACGACAACAAGTTCGCCATCCCGCTGGTCGAGGTGCTGCTCGGCGTCGCGGTCTTCGACGACAACAACCTCGGCGCGGTCTGCATCAGCTTCTGCGACCCCGAGGCCGAGGACTGCACCCCCACCACCGACGCCGAGGGCGCCTGTGACGCGGAAGGCGCCAAGGACGTGCAGTCCGCCGGGGACATCGTCCCCACCAAAGAGGAGCTGCTCGAGATCGCCACCGACGTCGCGACCGGCGACACCGAGGGCAACTGGGACTTCCGCCGCATCCCCGCCCAGGGCTCGACCGAAGCGCACATCCAGTTCGACTTTGACATCGGCGTGATGCTCGGCATCCTCGAGGATCTGTTCAGCGAGGCCATCAACGACGCCATCGCCGGCCGCAACATCAACTGGGACATCCCCTACACCATGGACGGCTCGGTCTTCTTCGACGTCCCGGAGATGGGCAACTACGCCGTCGGCTTCGGCCCCATCGACGACACCTGGGTTGTCGGTCAGTGATCGGCGCGCCGCGCTGAGCCCCCTGGCTCGGCGGTGGAGGGGCCCGGCTTCGGTCGGGCCGCTGCGCTTTTTGGGGCTTCGGCGGTGAGCTGCCCGCGCTAGTCCAGCAGCACCTTGCTGAGGGTGACGCTGCCGGCGGAGTTGTTGGCCTCGTAGACCAGCGCCCACCAGTCCCAGCCGCCCGCGCCGTCCTGGAGCTGAAAACTGCGGAGCACCCGGGGGACCCGCTCGGAGTAGCTGCAGGCGGCCTCGGGCAGCCAGGTGGGCCGCGGCCCGCCGGCGGTGTCGGCCTCGCCGCCCACGAGCAAGGTGCGGACGAGATCGTAGTCGCCGACGAGATCGCGGTGCTCGAAGATCGACAGCAGGTGGCCCTGGCCGTCGCTGGCCATCGGGCGGGCGACGTCGTAGGCGTCGAGCTCGGGGTGGGTCCAGCCGGTGTCTTCGCGCCAG
>CANHON010000027.1 GCA_947462115.1 Deltaproteobacteria bacterium
CTTGGCGTAGTAGATCTGCCCCAGCTCGTCGTAGGCGCGGATGTTGTTGCTGTCGCGCCGCACGACCTCCAGGCAGATGGCCTCCGCCTCCTTGTACTTTGCGCGCTGCCGGAGCACGGACGCGACCGCGACGCTCAGGGCGTTGTCGTTGGGGGCGTTGCGCAGCCCTGCCTCGTAGGCCTGCTGAGCCCGATCTAGCTCCCCCGAGCGCTCGGCGAGGGCGCCCAGGGTGAGCCACGCCGGCGCGAACTTGGGGTCCACGTCGGTCGCGCGGAGGAGCCGCTTCCGCGCCTCGCCCTCATCGCCGAGCGTCAGGTGCGCCATGGCCTGGTTGTAGGGGACGCGCGCGTCATCCGGATGGTTGGCGGCGATCTCCTGAAGGAGCAGCAGGGCCTGTTTGGCGTCCTCGGGCTGCCCGGTGGCGAGGAGCGCCTGGGTCTTGGCGCGCCGGGTGGAGCCGGCCTCTGCGGGGGCGGCAGCTGCGGCCTCCGCAGGCTGCTCCGTCGGGGCCACCTCGACCGGTGCGGGCGCGGGCGCGGCGGGCGGCGCTTGTTTGGGCGTGCACGCCGCCAAGCCGACCGCGAGGGCGATGATGGTGATCGCGTTGAACCGCATCAGTTGCTCGCCCCCCCGCTGGTCGGCTTGGCCTTGTCCGCCGGATCCTCCATGGAGATCGGCCGGCCCACGGGCACGTCCGACACGCTGCCGGTGGCGCGGACCTCGCGCCGCTCCGGCGCAAACTCTCCGGGGAAGCGCTCCGCCAGGTAGGCCTGCGCGTCGTCCTGGAATCGGCTCCACTGCTTCTGCTTGAGGCCAATGTCCACGACGGTCGAGAGGATCGACTTGCCCTTGTCTTCGGCCGGCAGGCGGAGCGTGTCGAGCCCCTCGCGGATGTAGACCTCCTCTTCTTCGGTCAGGCCCTTGGGGAGCGGCGAGTTGTAGACCATGTCGCCGAAGGCGATGAAGGCCTTGCCCGCGATGCCGAGGGCGCCAGAGCCGAACTCAAAGTCCTGGATCGCTGCGACGTTCGCCGCGAGGTTCTCGAACTCCGGCAGCTCGTTCTTTTTCTTGAGGAGCAGCTCGGCGTTGGACTTGTCGTTGGAGGTCCACTTGACCTCCAGGTAGCGGTCGTAGGCGGCGAGCAGCTTGCGGTACTCGGCGTGCGCGGCGGCCTTTCGGCCCGTGACGCCCAGCCGCCCCGTCGGTGCGAGGCGCCGGTATCCAGCGGCGACCTCCGACCAGGCGTCCTCGACCTCGCGGCCCCGGCCCGTCTTCTCGCTGATCAAGGCGATCTTGTACAGCGACTTCATGACGTCTTCGGGGTTGGCCTCGGGGTAGTCCGCGATGTAGCGGCGGTAGAAGCGCAGCGCGTCCTGCTCGCTCACCTGGTCCCACTGCTCGCCGGCCAAGAAGTAGATGTCCGCGGCGTCGGGCCGACCGGGGTTGTCCTTCGCGTACCGCTCATAGTTGAGCGCAGCGCCCTTGAAGTCGCCCTTGCCCACCCGCATCATACCTGCGTTGAAAATGGCGTCAGGCGCGTTGGGGTCGTCGATACCCTTGCCCCGGGTCATGGCGTAGAGCTGCTCGTAGAAGCCGATGGCCTTGTCGAAGTCCAGCACCTGCCCGTAGTTGTTGCCCAGCCGCATGTAGTAGGCGCGGCTGGCCGGGTCGTCCGGGTACGCGGCCACGAATCGCTCAATCAGCCGGTTGGCCTCGGTGATGTTGCCGCCGCGCTCGTAGTTGTTGGCGGCGTTGGAGAGGGCCAGCGTCCGGAACGGAGACTTCGGGTAGGTCTCGAAGAAGGACAGGTAGGCAGCGGCGGCCTCGTTGTACTTCTTCTCTTTGCCAAGGTTCTCGGCGATGGTGAAATCGACGCGCTCCAGCACGTTCTTGAAGTCTTCGGACTTCACCCCGCTCGCGCCGTAGGCCTTGCCGGCGTACTCGGCCGCCGCGCGGCGCAGGCCCAACATGTCGCCCTCGATGCGGTAGGCGTCCACGTCGAGCTTGGCCGCGAAGGCCGCCTCGTCCCGGTCCGGGTGCTCCGCCATCAACCGCGAGAAGCGCTCGCGGGCCTCGTCAAAACGGCCATGTCCCCACAGGATCCGCGCGGCGCCGTAGTCGAGCGCCGGGCCGTTCTTCTCGGTGTAGGCGGCGACGCCCTCCACCACTTGGCGGTCGAAGTCGAGCGACTCTAGGCGCTTTTTGTCGGTGGTCGCGGCGGCTTGTTTGGCGATGTCCTTGAGGCGCGCGTCGAAGTCGACCTTGTTGAGCTCATCAATCAGATCAACGAGCTGCTGCTGGTCGGGCCCGAGCTTGTAGACCGCCCGCTGCCCCTCACCGTCGAGCCGGTCCACCATGACCTCGACGACCGCGTCCGGGGGGACGGTCTCGTACCGCTGGTACTTCTTGAGCAGCGCGTCATTCTCGATGAGCACCACGTTGCGGAGCGCGGCCTCTCGGTAGTTGTGCTCGCCGCCCTTCATGAGCTGCCGGTACTCTCGGGTCGCCCCGGCGACGTCACCCGAGCCGGTGAGCATCTGCGCGTAGGACCACTGCAGCTGGTAGTAGTCGTCGGTGAACGGGAACTGTTTGAGGTACTCGCCGTACGCCGCCGCGGCCTTGGCGTAGTCCGCGGGATCGGTGGTCTTGAGGGCGTTCTCGTAGTAGCTGTCGGCCACCGAGACCAAGGAGTCCTCGATGTAGTCGCGGGCCACGGCCTGCGCGTCGGGGTTCGCCCGGTTGGACCGGTACCAGACGCTCCGATCGTTGTAGCGCTCGGTGAGCAGCTGGATGGCGGCGTTGGCGGCGACGTCGTCCGGCGGCGACTTCGACATCTGCAGCTGGGCGATCTTGTACTGGAAGGTCGGGTTGTCCTTGTCGGTCGGCCACCGCTGCTGGACGTACTCGTAGAGCGCGATGGCCTCGTCGTAGCGCGCCTGCTCGGTGAGGACGTCGGCGAGCTGCTTGTAGACCTGGTCTTCAAAGCTGCGCTGGCCGATGCGCGCATAGAAGGCCTGGGCGACCGAGATCGGGCTCTGCTGGATGATGTCGGCCTTGTCCGCCAGGGAGATCGCCGTGTAGCGGATCGCCTCGGGGTCCGTGTCGGCCTCGCGCCCCGTGCGGGGGAGCACGACGTCGTGGGACCAGTCCAGCAGGCCGTTGAGCTGCCCCAAGGCCACGTCGTAGTTGTTGAGGCGGTAGTTGGTCCAGGCGAGCTTGTAGAGCGCGGGCCCGTAGAGAGAGCCGTCCACGCCTTCAATCTCCACCGCGCGGCCATAGTGGACGAGGGCCTGGGGGAGCTCGTTGAAGTCGAAGTGGTACTGGCCGATTCGGAAGTGGGCCTGCGCCAGGAAGGGAGAGGTGGGATGCTCGTCCACGACGCGCTTGTACCAAGCCACCGACGCGGGCTCGTCGAACTGGGCGGAGCCGGACTCGCCGGTGGTGTAGCCCAGCATGTAGTAGCAGCCGTCCCGGTACTCGTACTCCGGAAAGCGCTCCAAGATCTTGTTGTAGAGGGCGATCGAGCGGCCGTAGTCTTTGGTCGGCTGCTCCGGCGCCTCGTCGAGCTGCTCGGCGGTCAGCCCTTGTAGGACGCGGTCGTACTCCACCGCGCGGATGGCGTAGTCCTCCTCGGCCATCTCAAAGTAGAGCTCGGCCAAGCGGAACATGACGTGCGCAGAGTGCGGAGCGGTCGGGTACCGGTCGAGGAACTGCTCGAAGCGGCGCATCGCGGTGGTGCGAAGACCGTTGCTGTCGCTCTGGAGGCTCTCGATGATCGCGTCGTAGTTGGCGTTCACGGCGGCGCGGTCGGCGGTCTCTTGGCGGGCCACCGTCGCCCGGGCCTCCGCGGCGAACTCCTCGGTCCGCGCGCGCAGCGTGTCTCGGGCCTCCTCGAAGGCCTTGATCTCTTCGGCGGGGACCTCGGCGGCGAGGGCGCCCCTCGCGACCAAAGAGAGCAGGCCGACGCCAATCAGCACGTGCATCTCAGTCCTCCAGCTTTTCGCGGATGAGGCTGAATCGATCTTCAAGCTCTCGGATCCGCTCCGCCCGCTCGGTTTTCAGCCGGAGGCGCTCTTGTTCGACGTCGGTGCGCCGCAGCCAGTAGACGTCCACGATGCCCATGTCGGCTTCCATGACCGTGCTCAGCAGGCGGCTGTCGAGCTCGCCGAGGCCGGCTCGGGTGACCGCCTCGGCCAAGGTCAGCGCCTCCCGCTGGGTGTCGCCGAGCTCGGTGTCGAGCGTAGCCACCCGGGCGGTGTGCTCTTCAAGTTTGTCGCGGAGCAACTTCAGCTCTGTCGTCTCTGCGGATTCAAGCGCTTGCATGGTCGTGACGGCGCGGGCGTCCAGATCGCTGGCCTGCAGCCACAGCTCATCCACGCGGCTGAAGGTCGTCGGGGCCTCGGCGCCGATGGCCCTAGACCGAAGGGACCGCAGCTCCCGGTGAAGGCCGTCGAGCGCCGCTGCCACGGTCACCCGCTGCGTGTCGGTGTCCGTCGAGGTCCCACGGGGAACGGCCGCCATGACCGCGCGCCGGGTCGCGTCGCTGCGCAGGCGCTCCGATTGGCGCCGCTGTTCGGGCAGCTCGGCGGCGATGCGGCTCAGCTCGCGCTCCACCTCGGCGATCGCCGCGGGCTCCATCTGGCCTCGCTTGGCCTCGAGGACCCGCCGGGTGGCCTCGAGCTCCGCGTTGATGTCGGCGAGCTCCATGTCCAGGCGGAAGGCCACCTGTTGGGCGGCCGACACTTGGTCCTCGTGGATCTGGTAGCGCTCGGTCCGATCGGAGTCTGCGCCCTGGAGCTGGTCGGCCGAGCCAGTCAAGCCGGAGAGCTGCGCCCGGGCCCGATCGATGTCGGGGCGGGCCGTCGGGTCGGCGCCGGTCTCCAGCTGGCCGAGCTCGACGTCCAACAGCTTGATCCGGAGGGTCAGCGCGTCGTCGTGCACCCGCCGCAAGCCGAGGCGGCCCCGCGCGAAGGTTCCGATGGAGTCGGTGGTGGCGTTGAGTACGGCGCGGATGTCTGCGGCCATCTCCGCGCTCAAGCGTAGGTCTTCCGCTTGGGCCGCGAGCTGCTGGCTGTTGGCGATCGCCCGGCTCATGCCCTTGGTGTTGCGGAGGATGTCCACCGCATAGGCCGGCAAGGGCAGCGCCTGGTCGGTGATCGTGTCCGACTCCGCGAGCCGCGCGAAGAAGGTCGCGGGCTGCTCACGGCTGCGCTCGAGATCGGCCGTGAGGCGCTGGATCGGCTGGTAGGTCTCCACCACCCCCTCGTAGGAGGTCAGGGCCCGCTCAAACTGCTCGGCCTTCCGGTGCAGGTGCCCCTGGTAGAGGCGCATGGTCAGGGCGTACTGGTGGTCGGGGAAGGCGACGAGGAAGATCTCCACGCTGTCCACCGCGTCCGCCCAGGCCTCTTGTTTGATGAAGGTCCAGACGAGCTCGTAGAGCTGATCGGCGAAGTAGGGCGAGGAGGACGGGACCCGCTGGTAGGCCGCGACGGCGGCTGCGTAGTTGCCCATCTCGTAGTGGAGGCGGCCGATGGCGAGGTTGGTCAGCTCCTCCACCTCGGCGCTCGGCTTCGCGGCCAGCGCGCGCTCAAACTCGGCGAGCGCGTCGGCGTATTGCCCCTCGCTGGCGAGCACCGCGCCGGTGAAGTAGCGCGCCCGGGCGTAGAAGCTGCTCTCTGGCGAGAGCTCGGTGAACATCGCCTTGGCGCGGACCAGCTCACCGGTGCGGTAGAAGCTTTTGGCCACTGTGTAGCGAACCGCGTCGGTGGCGCGGACCTTCCCGGACAAGATCCACTGCCGGTAGACGGCGTAGAACTGCTCGGTGTCGCCGAGGATGCCCTGGATCTCCAGCGTGCGCCGGACGGCGTCGGGGAAGTAGGGGTGCCGCTCGCCTGCTGCGATGATCTGCCCGTAGGCTTCGAGCGCCGTGTTCCAGTTCTCGAGCTCGAACACACACTCCGCGAGGTACCACTGGGAGTCCGCCGCCAGCGCCGGGGTGGACAGCGCTTCGGACTCGACCAGGGTGTAGAAGGTCAGGGCCGCGCCCTCGTGGTCGCCGACAAGGTAGGCATAGACGCCGTCCTCGTAGCGCTGAAGGGCGTCCTCGGCGCCGATCAAGCCCCGCCGCTGGCCGTACTCGCGCTGGAGCCGGTCCATGCGCGTGACCGCCACCTTCGCGTCCTCTTCAACGAGGCGAAGGCGGGCGCTCACCGATTGGTCAGCGGCGGCTGAGATTGCGGGCACCAAGGCCAAGCCGAGGGCGATCAGCCAGCGCAACGCCTTCATCGCGTCCTCCGAAGCCCGGCGCGCATCAGGGCGTGCCGCTGGAGTCCGTCTGACGGACACAGCGGGTCTGGAACTGGACCTCGGGGCGCTCGACGAAGCTGCGCCCCACGCCGCGGCGCTCGTTGGTCGTCACGCGCACGGTGCAGACCTTGCCCTCTTCGGCCACGAAGGCGGTGCTTGCCTGGACGTTGACCGTATAGTCCTGGACGTAGCTGAAGATTCCGAGGCCGTTGCCGCGGAGGCGCAGGTTCACGGTGAGCGTGTGGTTGCCGGGCGGCATGCCGCCTTCGTAGACCTTGAAGTCGGGCATCGCGCTGAGCGCGCCGCTGGCGTCGGCCTTCGAGAACTTGCCCTGCCCGTCGAGGTAGTAGGCGATGGACTCGACCGTGTCGGCGCGGCCGAGGCGGTTCTCGTGCCAGATGGTGGCCCGGGCGCCGGAGGTCGAGCCCTGAACGACGATCTCCTTGAGGAGCTGCAGCGTGGCCTTGGAGCGGAAGACCTGCTCCTTGAGGCTGTGCACCTCCTCTTCGATCGTGAGGAGCTGCCGGTCAAAGTCTCCCGACTTGCTCGCCTCTGCGGCCGGAGGGGCGCTCGAAGGCGGGCTCGCCGTCGCGGGCGCGCTGCCGTTCTCTTGAGCGACGGCCGGGCTGGCCAGGAGAACGCCAGCGAAAAGACCGATGGCGAGGCGGTGCAGCGGGGACTTCATGAGGCTCACTCCATCTGTCTTTCGGCGCAGAGGGGCTGCATCGCCGCTCAGGCTGCCGCCCGACCGACCCTGCCTTGGCCGAGCGCGTCGCCCGCAGCATGCCCGACAGCTTGTTGGCCGATCGGGGTCATAGGGCGGTACCGGTGCGCTGGGAAGCAATTTGAAAGGCGTCGAAAGGACACGGCATGCGGGCGCCGAAGAGCGCCAGCGCCGCCCCCCTATTCGATTGTTCGGGACCCGCCACGCCGGGCCCAGCGGGGGGGCCGATCGCGGTCATCGTCTGACCGGAGGCGGGCCAAGGTTCTTCATGATGATGTCCAGCAGCTGGTCTTGGACGTTTCGGACCGCGCGGCCCTTGGTGACGTCGTTGGCGAGCACCGTGAACACGTAGGTGTCGCCGTCGCTGCCCCGGGCGTAGCCGGTGACGCAGTTCACGCTGTTGATGCTCCCCGTTTTTCCCCGCACCATGCCTTCGCCCAGCTCGTCGAAGCGCCGGCGGAGCGTGCCGTCCACGCCGCCCACCGAGAGGCTCGACATGAACTCAGGCGCAAGCTTCGGGTTGTTGTACATGTCGAGCAGCACGGCGTTGATCTGCGCGGGGCTAAAGCGGGTGTCCCGGGCGAGGCCGCTGCCGTTGACCATGGTGTAGCTACCGGCGGGAACGCCGATGGCGGCGAGGTAGTCGGCCACCACCGCGACCCCCTTGGTCGCCGTGCCTGGCAAACCTTTGACCTCGGCCCCCAGGGCCTTGAGCATCTGCTCCGCCATCAAGTTTGACGAGTACTTGTTGGTGTGGTTCGCGACCTCGTGCAGCGGCGGGCTCGCGATGTCGGCGATGAGCTTCGCGTCTTTGGGGTTGGTCCCCGGCTTTGGAGCCTCCGCGACGCGGATCTTCCCGCTGAACTTGAGGCGCTCATCCCGGATCACCTTCTCGAAGGCCGACAACGTGAAGGCCAGCGGGTTGCCGACGGTGCGGTAGTGGACCTCGGGCTCGCTGCCCAGCGGCACGTCGCCCTTGATCTTGAAGGTGACCGTGAACGTCTTCGGGTCGACCTCCCGCTCCAGCTCCAGCCAGGGCCGACGACCCTTGGCGACGGTGTTCGCTTCGGACTCGATGAGCAGGTGCTTGGGCGACTCCACCTCAAAGTAGACCCGCGCGGGGGTGTCGACCTCGGGCCCCGGCTCAATCACCAGCCCGGCGGTGTTGTTGTTGAGCGTGAACGCGCCCAGTGGCGCGAAGTACGAGGGGCCAGAGGCGATGTCGGTGCGCTTGTCCCAGCCGTTGATGAGGTACTCGCGGTCGAAGTAGGAGTCATCGAAGACGATGTCGCCCTTGATCTCCTTGATCCCCTTGCGTTTCACATCCTGGACGATCTTCCAGGCCTTCTCGATCACAAAGGTGGGGTCGCCGCCACCCTTGATGTAGAGGTTGCCCTCGAGGATGCCCTCGGGGGTGATCTCGCCGTCGTACATGACCCAGGTGCGAAAGCGCCACGTGGCGCCGAGCTTGCTCATGGCGGCCGCGGTGGTGACGACCTTGGTGACCGAGGCCGGCGCCAGCAGCTCGTCGGCGTCCCAGGCCCAGACCTCGTCCCCGGTGCGCGTATTGACCACCTGGATGGCGTAGTTGGCCGCGCGAAAGTCGGCGTCCTCGGCCAAGGCTTGGAAGGCTGCGCCGCGGGGATAGCTGCGACCGCCGGCGCTGCGGTTGGGCTCGTCGGCCCCCGCTGGGGAGGCGACGCCGAGGCAGCAGAGGAGCAGGAGGCTGCGGAGCGTCGTCAGTCGATGCATCATCGGCCCAGGGCGAAGGAGAACTGTGGATCGCTCGGCGGCGTCTGCAATAAGACGCGCCGAGTATATCCTGCGGTGTCAACAGCTGCCCGCGGAGATACCTCAGCTCCTCCGAACCTCGGCGGTGCGGGCGGGCCGCCTGCGTCGCCGGCGGTCGGGGGCGCGATAGGCTCGCGGTGGATGCCTGCGAGCCGAGTGGGGCGCTGCCACCTTTCGATCATCTACCCAGCGGAGGGCCGATGCGCCCACACATCTCTCGCCGAAGCTTCGGTACCGTGGGCCACTGCTGTAGCGCGCTGCGCGTGGCGCTCGCGGGGACCAGCCTCCTCGGCGGCGTCGCGTCTGCCCAAGAGGCCGAGGCGCTCCGGCCGACGATGCCGGGCTATGCGCTCGCCGGCGATGATGGCGCTGGGGCCGTTTTCGTCAACCCGGCGAACCTCGGTCTGGATCCCGACAACACCTATTTTCTGCAGGTGCGCGGCGCGGGGCCGGACGCGGGCCGGGTGGCGGTCGCGGGCGCCTTCAACCTGGGCGTGCTCGGGACCGGCCTGGCCTACGTCGCTGACGACGGGCCGACCGGGGCGCCGGCCGATCGGCGCGCGGCCTGGCGGTTGTCGGAGTCCATCGGGCTGGACCTCGGGCGCGGCTTCGCGATGGGCGGCGGCCCCAGCTGGGTGTTCCCCGACGGCGGGGGTGACCGGTTCGTGACCGGAGATCTCGCGGCGACTTACCGGCCGACGCGGTGGATCGGCGCCGCCGCTCGGCTTGACAACCTGGGCCTGTCCGCCCGGGATCGGGCGCTGCCGCTCACGGTCAGCGGCGGCGTCTCGGTGCGCCCCTCGGGCGATCGGGCGCTGGTGAGCGTCGACGTGCACGCCCCCATCGACGCGCCGGCCGGGTCCAAGGTCTCGGGCGTCGCCTCGGCCCGCGTGCGGGTGATGGACGGGCTCGTCGTGCGCGCCAGCGGCTCCACCTTGGGCGCGATCGGCCTCGGCGTCGAGCTCGGCTACGGCGGTCAGGCCATGGGCGGCTTCTTGCTCGCGCCCGTCGGGACCGACCCAGCGACGCCCCCCTTGGGCGCCAGCGTCTACGCCCAAAGCCTCCAGCGGGACGGCGAGCTGCGGGGCCCGAAGCCCAAGATCGCGGCCTTTGACCTCACCGGCGCCCTCCCCTACCAGCCGCAGCTCGGCTTTTTCGCCCGGAGCGACCAGACCTACCTCGACCTGCTGGAGCGCCTGAGCGCCGCGGCCCGGGACGCGTCGGTGACCGGCGTGCTGCTCGATCTGGACGGCGCCAAGCTGTCGCTGACCCAGGTGGAGGAGCTGCGCCGGATCGTCAAGTCCATGCGCAACCAGGGCAAGGTCGTCGTCGCGTGGCTCGGCGGTGCCCCGGGGAACGCCACCTACATGCTGGCCGCGGCCGCCGACAAGGTCTACATGCACCCGGCCGGTGAGCTCGAGCTGATTGGCCTGTCGGCGGAGCTTCAGTACTACCGGGGGGCCTTGGACCTCCTCGGCGTCGAGCCGACCGTGGCCAAGCGCAGCACCTACAAGTCGGCGCCGGAGCGCTTCACCCACACCGAGGGCAGCGACGGCTCGCGGGAGCAGATGAACGCGCTGCTCAATGATCTGAGCGCGGCCTGGGCCGAGGGCATCGCCGCTGGGCGCGGCCGAGAGGCCGCTGATGTTTGGTCTCTGGTGGACAACGCCCCGTACTCGGCGCGCGAAGCCGAAGGTCGCGGCCTTGTGGACGCGCTGCTCTACCCCGACGAGGTCGAGGATCGCCTCGACGAGCTGTTCTCCGGCGATGTGGTGGTGGTCAGCGGCACCGGCGACGCCGCCGGCACCGACGGATGGCGGGCCCAGAAAGAGATCGCCGTGCTCTACGTGACCGGGGCCATCACCGGCGGCGAGTCGGCGGGCCCGGGCTTCTTCGGCGGCGGCTTCACCACCGGCTCCGAGACCGTAGTGCGACAGCTCGACGCTGCCCGGGAAGATGACGCGGTGAAGGCGATCGTCCTTCGGGTGGACAGCCCTGGCGGGAGCGCCTTCGCCAGCGAAGAGATCTGGCGGGCGGTGGAGCGCGTCAAGAAGGTTGATAAGCCCGTCATTGTCAGCATGGGCGATGTCGCGGCCTCGGGCGGCTACTACGTCGCCACCAACGCCGACGCGATCTTCGCCAACGCCACGACCATCACCGGCTCCATCGGCGTGTATTTTGGGCCCTTGCTGAGCTTGGAGGGCCTGTACGACAAGGTCGGGGTCAACACGGAGCTCTACTCGAGGGGGCGGCACTCCGCCATGTACTCGTCGAGTAAAACGCCGGATGCAAGCGAGCTCGCGGCGATTGACCGGATGGTCGGGGAGACGTACACCCAGTTCAAGCGCCGCGTCGAGCTGGGGCGGAGCCTGGACGGCGAGAAGGTCGAGCAGGTGGCCCGCGGCCGGGTGTGGAGCGGGCAAGCCGCGTCCCAGAACGGCCTCGTGGACGAGATCGGCGGCTTTCAGGACGCCCTTCAGCGGGCCCGCGAGGAGGCCGGGCTGCGCGATGACGGCAGCGTCACCTTCGTGACCTACAGCGCCCGTCTCGGCCCGAACCGCGAGGCGATGAAGCGCAGCATCCGGGCGGTCGCCGACACCCTCGGCCTCGAGCCGCCGGTGAAGCCCGGCATCCCGGAGATCGCCGAGCTGCAGGCGCTGGAGCAGCTGCTGCGCCTCGGGGACGACCGGGTGTGGGCGATGATGCCGATGGAGCTTGAGGTTCGGTGACCGAGCCTGGCGCCGAAGCGGGCCTCCGCGGCGCCCGCGTCCTCGTGGTGGACGACGACGCCGCCGTGCGCAGCGCGCTGCGGGTGAACCTCCAAAAGGCCTCCTACGAGGTCATCCTCGCGACCTGTGGTGAGGAGGCGCTCGACGAGGTGCGCCGACAGGAGCCTGACCTCGTCATCAGCGACGTGCGCATGCCGGGGGTCAACGGCGAGGAGCTGTTGATCCGCCTTCGGGCGGGCTGGCCAGAGCTCCCCGTGGTGCTGATGACCGGCCAGGGCAGCATCAACGCCGCGGTCCAGGCGATGCGGGTCGGTGCCAGCGACTACCTGATCAAGCCGGTTCGGAAAGACGAGCTGCTCATCGTCCTGGAGCGCGCGCTTCAGCACCGGGCGCTGCGCCAAGAGGTGGCGCACCTCCGCGCGGAGCTCCACGGAAAAGCGTCTCAGGACGACATCATCGGGCAGAGCGCGCCGATGCAGCGGGTCTTTGCGCTGATCCGGTCGGTCGCGCCGACCGACGCACTCGTCCTGGTGACCGGCGCGACCGGCACGGGCAAAGAGCTCGTCAGCAAGGCCATTCACGACCAGAGCCCACGGGCCAAGGGCCCGATGTTGGCGGTGAACTGCGCCGCTCTCCCGGAGGGGCTGCTGGAGAGCGAGCTGTTTGGGCATGAGAAGGGCGCGTTCACCGGGGCTGTGCGCCGCCACGCCGGCAAGTTCGAACAGGCCCACCACGGGACGCTGATGCTCGATGAGATCGGCGAGATCCCGCTGAGCACGCAGGTGCGCCTGCTCCGGGTCTTGCAGTCCGGCGAGCTGCAGCGGGTCGGCGGGCAGGAGACGGTCCGGGTGGATGTGCGGGTCATCGCTGCGACCAACCGGGATCTCCGCGAAGAGGTGCGCGCCGGGCGCTTCCGCGAGGACCTGTTCTACCGCCTCAACGTCTTTCACATCGAGGTGCCGGCGCTGCGGGAGCGGCCCGAGGACATCCCGAGCCTCGCGATGCACTTCTTGCGCCGCTACGCCACCAAGCACCGCCGGCCGGCGACCCACATCAGCCCCGCGCTGATGCTCCGCCTCCAGCAGTGGCGATGGCCGGGCAATGTGCGCGAGCTGGAGCACGCCATCGAGCGCGCGGTGCTGGTCGAGCCCAGCGATGAGCTGCACGAGGTCGGCATCCCCGACACCGAGCCCGGCGGTGCGCTGCGCCCTCCCGCCGCGGTCGGCCCCGCTCCGGCCACCGACGCCGGCCCGCCCTCGGCCGCCCCTGCCCCGGCGGACCGCAGCGGAGCCGTCGCGCCGATCAACCCAAAGCCGCCCCTGTCTGGCACGCTGCCCGAGGCTCTGGATGAGGTGGAGCGGCGGCTGATCCTCGAGGCCCTGGAGCAGGAGGGCGGGGTGCAGGCCCGTGCCGCCAAGCGCCTGGGCTTGTCGAGGTCAAACCTGCACTATCGCATGCAGCGGCTCGGGATCCAGCGCCTCGGGGTGCTGTTCGGCTGAGGCTCAATTCGGGTCTGTCTTGGCTTCGGTGTCGCTAAACAGATCTGTAGTAGAGGCGGCAGGCCTCGGGTGGGCCTCAAAACAAAACTGTCTGACCCACCAAACGCGGCCGCCGGTGCCGGTGGACCGAGGCAGGCCTCAGGGCTGGAGGTACAGCGCCCGGAGCTCGTCGCAGGTGCGGTCCTGGCTGTCCATGCGCTCCAGCTCGTCGACCGCCTCGGTGCACTGGTCGAGCGCGTCAGAGAGCTCCCGCGGCGCGAGGTCGGCGCGCAGGTCGCTCCACTGGTTCTGGCAGTTCACCCGGAAGGCCTTGGCGCTGCGGGCGCCCTCCTCCTCCCAGCCCACCGGCCACTGGTCGAGGCAGTCGTCCAGGCGGCTGCCCACGGAGGCACAGAGGGTATAGCACTGATCTTGGCTGCAACCGGCGAGCGCAGCGCAGGCCAGGAGTCCAAAATAGGCGCTGCGGGCTGGGGAGAGCATGGAGGACCCCCGCGGCGGGAAGAAAAATGCAACGCGGCCGCCCACTGTATAGCGAGCGGCCGCGAGGTGGTGGCCAGAGACGGGGTCGAACCGCCGACACGGGGATTTTCAATCCCCTGCTCTACCGACTGAGCTATCTGGCCTCAAAGAGGCAAAGGGAGGAGAAGGTGGCCAGAGACGGGGTCGAACCGCCGACACGGGGATTTTCAATCCCCTGCTCTACCGACTGAGCTATCTGGCCAAGCGCTGCGGGCCCGTGGCGAGCCGCGCAGCGGTTCTAAGCCAGGCCACCTTCGCTGTCAAGCCCCCGAGGCTTCAGTCGGCGCGCCGAGGGGCCTGATGCGCGCGAGCGCCGACGAGCAGCGCAGGTCCGCGCCGGGCTCCCCTTGGTTAAGCGCAGCGCTGGAGGCGACCTTGCGCAGCCCAGAGCCCACCATCGCCGGCACGCCGGTCGGCGACCCCGCGGCGGACTGGCTGCTTGGCCAGAGCGCTGCGTTGATCGTCGACCTGGACGGCACCCTCGCCTCCGCCGGGCTGCGCCGGCAGCTGCGGTTGTGGCGTGAGATCGGCGCTGAAGGCCGGGTGCTCGCGCACTTGGGGGCGGCGATGGCCGCGGCGCGGGGTCGCCGACACCGCGATCTCGACGGTTTTTTGGCCGAGACCATGGCGCGTCGGGCATCGGTCCCGCCCCATCGGGCCCGACGGGCGCTGACCGCGGTCGTGGATGGTGCTTGGCCACGGGCTTTTGCCGGCGCCTCGGTCCCACCGGGCCTCTTGCGCCTGCTCCGCGCGGCGGATCGGCGGGGCCTCGTTCGCGCAGTCTGGAGCGATCACCCTGCCCTCGACAAGCTCGCGGCCATGGGCCTCGGCGGGTGGTCGGTCATCTGCGCGGCGCGGCCGGTGGGTGCGCTCAAGCCGCTGCCGGACGCGGGCTGGGGGCTGCTCGCCCAGCTCGGGGTCCCGCCCTGCCGCGCGCTGCTGATCGGCGACCGCGACGACACCGACGGCGCAGCGGCCGCGGCCCTGGGCTGCCGGTTTCTGCGCGCGGATGCCGTGGAGGCGGCGTTGGCCCCGAGCCGGCTGCGTGGACTGGCTTCGCGTCTGGTATGATCGTCGCGGCGCACGCCTGCCCCGCGGTCCTCCGCCCGGCGGCCCACGCACCCTTATCCTGCCCATCGAGGTCCCCATGTCGCCGGCCTGCACCCCCCGCCGCTCGTTCACCCTCCGTCGGGCCGCGTCGTTGCTCCTGTTGGCTGCTCCTTCGGTCGCGCTGGCCGACGTTCCGGCGGGCGCCGAGATCGCGGGCGCCGCAGCGGTGGACGTGACCCCGGCTGGTTTTGAGGCGATCACCGGGCTGCTTCCGGGCCTGCTCCCGGCCTCCATTGACGTGCCTGCCCTCGGGGACGGCTACGCGGGCGCGCTCGGCCAGTGCTGGCTGGGCGGCTACGAGTACGGCCTCAACGACATGTGGGTGGGGCTGACGGTCACGGACGCCCAGATCATCCCGCAGAACGGCTACCTGGACATCGTGATCGACGCGCGGGTGCAGGTAAACGAGCCGGCGGACCGGTTCTCGCTCTACACCGAGCTCGAGTGCATCAGCGACACGTGCTACGGGCACGTCGCGCCCTTTGACGTGAGCCTCGTCACCCGCGTGGACCTGTCCATCGGCACCAACCCCGACGGCACCCGGTCGCTGGACGCAAACGTCGGCGACATCGCGGTGGACTACACGCTCACCGGCTCGATGATCCAGCTCGATGACTGCGCGATCGGCACGGTCGAGGATGTGCTCAACTTCTTCGGGCTGTCGATTTTTGACCTCGTGCTGAGCCTCGCTGGTGGCTTCATCGACGACGCGGTCGGCGGCTTCGTGCCGGAGATCGAGGCGCTGCTCGAAGACAGCTTCGGGGCGGCGAACATCGAGCAGGAGGTCGATCTCAACGGGGTCGTCGCGCAGCTCAAGCTGGTGCCTGGCGATGTGGAGATCAAGCCGGAGGGCCTGCGCCTGCGCATGGACGGCGCCTTCACGGTCGCCGATGTGTCGGAGTGCGTCGCGGAGTTTGACTCCGGATCCTCCGCTTCCGTGGACAGCGAGCTGCCCGACATCGGCAGCGCCGGTCCCCTCGCCTCGCCCAACCCCCAGGTCGGCGTGCACCTCAGCGACGAGTTCGGCAACCAGGCGCTGTACTCCCTCTGGCGCGGCGGTCTGCTCTGCTACGAGGTGGATGAGGAGCTGGTCGGCTTCGCCCTCGACACCAACATCCTCGGCTTGCTGGCCGGCGACTCCTTCGATCCGCTGTTCCCGACCTCCGTGCCCCTGTTCATCGAGACCGCCCCGCGCGCCGCGCCGACCCTCGTCTACAGTGGCGACCACGACGTTGGTGTGGACGTGCGCGACCTCGGCCTCGACTTCTACGCTGAGCTGGATCACCGCAAGGCGCTGATCGTGGCCGTGGACCTGAACACCGAGGTCGGCGTCGATCTGGCGCTCGACGGCGGCACCGGCGCGCTCGGCATCGAGGTGGCGCTGGCCGGCGAAGACATCATCCCGGTCACAACCTACAACGAGTTCGCCCCAGGCACCGACGCGGACATCGAGACGAACTTCTCGGGCCTGTTTGACACCCTCGTCACGCCGCTCCTCGGCAGCCTGCTCGGCGACCTCGCGTTCAACCTCCCGGCCTTCTCCGGCTTCGGCCTGAGCTCGCTGGAGGTCTCCCCCAACGGTGAACAAGAGGACTGGCTCGGTGTGTACGCGGCGCTGGGCCCCGTCAGCTACGAGAGCGCGGGCTGTGGCGAAGATGGCGGCTGTGGCGGCGGCTGCGGGGGTGGCTGTGGTTCCACCGGCATCGCCGCGGGTCGCGCGGCCCTGCTCGGCGCCCTCCCCTTCGGCCTGCTGTTGATGCGCCGCCGGCGCTGAACGGCGCGCTAGTTCGGGCGCTCGCCCCACCGCAGGGTGGAGAGCAAGCCGGCCCCCTCGCGCTCGGCCTCCAGCAGGCGGGGCCAGGGGGCGGTGACGTCAAACTGCCACAGGTCCGGCCCGCGCTCGACGATCCAGGCGTAGATGCGGGGATCGGACGGCGCTTCGGGCGTGCAGGTGGCCAGCGTGAGCAGCTCGGTGCCGGGCAGCCCGAGGTGGGGGCCCGGATCCTGAAAGGTCCACACGCAGCCCGGGCGGGCCAAGGGCGAGGCGGTGCCGGCGGGGCTCCGCCAGACCTCGACCACGGTCGGCGGGGCGCGGTCGCCCGTGGCCCGCAAGCGGAGTGATCCGCTCTCGGTGCCGACGGTGCCGGTCCAGCCGGGGGGCAGCCGGAGGGTGAGGCCGAGCTGCGCGTCGTGGAACACCGAGTCCAAGATGACGCCTGCTGCGGCTTCTTGCGGGGCGGGCGGCGCGGAGACCTCGGGCAGCGGAGGCGACGGGGGCGGCGTTCTTTTGCAGGCGGCGAGCAGGAGCCCCAGCCCGAAATAAGCGCCGAGCGCGGCCATCCCGACCGGCGCGCGGCTCACCCGGTCCGCCCTTGACGCACCCGGTCGAGCGCGTCCCGGTGGGCATCGCTGCCCCATCGGTCGAGGAACAAGGCCCGCTCGGCCTCGGGGACCTCGCCGTCGAACAGGGCGCGCGCGGCGCCGCGGAGGCCCACCGGCCGCGCGGCGAGGGCGCGGGTGCGCGATCGCGCGAAGGCGAGGCCGGCGCCCTCCGCGACGACGTGGTCGATGAGCCCCAGATCAAGGGCCTCGGCGGCCCCGATGGGGGTCCCCTCGGTGAGGAGCCGCTGCGCTCGGTGCGCGCCGACCCGCCGGGCCAGCCGCGCGCCGCCGCCCCAGCCCGGGCTCAGGCCGAGGCGCAGCTGGGGAAAGCCGATCTGCGCGCCGGCCTCCGCGACCACCTCCTCCGGCCAAGTCAACAGCTCGGCGCCGCCGCCCAGCGCCGTGCCCCGGACCAGCGCCACCAGCGGGCCGGGCCGTGCGTGCAGGCGGCGGAGGCTCCCCACCATCAGATCGTGCATGGCGGCAGCGCCCCCCGGCTCCATCAGCGCCGATCGCACCGCGCGAAGATCCCCTCCCGAGCAGAAGGATCGCGGGTCAGCCCCGAGCAGCAGCAGCCCCTCGGCGCCCTCGGCCAACCGGAGGCTGTGAACGGCGAGCTGGAGCATCATGTGGACGCTCAGCGCCCCCCGCGCGCTGGCGTGGTCGATCTGCAGCTCGCAGAGGGCCTCGCCGTCGGCCAGCCAGATGTTCCCCGCGGGCACCGCCAAGGGCCGAAGATGGCGCCAAGCAGACCGCTCTCGGCCGGTCAGCGCGGCGGGAGGCTCGACCGGCAGGGGGTCGGTGTGCGGCGGCGCGTGCATCGGGGCTCCGGCGGCGACGGGCCTCGGGGGCGCGCGCCAAGGCTGGGCGATAACCTGCCCGGGCTGACGGGCGCCGCTGTGGTCGGGGCCCCGTTCCCCCTGCCCTCCCCCGGAGCTGTGATGAACGCCGCCTCTTTCGTCTCTGCCTTTGCCCGCGCTCACGTCAATCTGGTCGCGGTCGCCGCCCTCGGTGCCCTCAGCGCCTTCAGCGCCCTCGGCTCGGGCTGCGGCAGCGAGCCCTTCGCGGACATCAGCGGCTCGGTGGACGGCGTCAGCCTCAAGGCAGCCAACTTCTATTGGGGCGGACCCTTCGTGGTGTTCACCAACATGGAGGGCGAGTGCGCCGACGTCTCCTGGGTCGATCTCGGGCCCCGGTTCAGCACCGGCGGCGAGCCCCCGGTCGCGGATGACCTCGTGGCCCTGCTGTTCACCTACAACGACTCCGACGTGGTCGAGGGCGACAACAGCGTCGCCGGGAACGCGCCGGTGGACGCGCGCCTCATCGTGGTCGAAGACGCCGCCATGACCGTCACCCTCGCCGAGGAGGGCTCGATCGACATCACCGCGCTCGACAAGGAGGAGGGCAACGCCGCCGGCACCTTCGGTCTCACCTTCGAGAATGGCTCGCTGGACGGTGACTTCGACGTGGAGTGGTGCAACAACCTCAAGGGAGACCGCTGAGCGAGCGGCCGCGTCTCAGCGGGTGATCACCGCGCCGGTCGAGGCGAGCAGATCCGCCTCGCTGGCCGAGGGCTCCGCGACCAGGCGGTGGGCCTCTCGCTGGTCCGCCTCGCCTTCGGTGATCAGCAGCGCATAGCGGGCTTGTTCGGCGGGATCGAGGTCAGCCAAGGTCCCCGCGCGGCCGAAAGAGACGATCCCCAGGCGATCCCAGGCGACCAGCAGGTCGCGCATCCAGGCGAGGGTCTGGGGTCGCCACTGGGGCTGCACGCCGGACAGCCGGCGGAGGCGGGGCTCGCCCTCCACGTGGAGCGGGCCGCAGATCGACGTCGCTGCCGCGATCCACGGCGTCAGGTCGGTGGGGGTCGGCTCGGAGGCGTTCGCGGTCCCGACCAGGGTGATCCGGCCCCCCGTGCGCCGGAGCATCCAGAAGGGCCCGTCGTCGAGCAGGTGAAGCTCCTGGTCGATCGTCGGCGTGGGGTCCGGCAGCTCCAACAGCAGGCGGTCGGCGCTCTGCAGCGCCCGCGCGACGTGCTCCATGCCCGGCGGGAGCGCGCCTGCCCCGAGCCATCCGGCGATCTCGTGGGGGTTGGCCTGCAGCCAAGGGGGCGCGTCGATGGACAGCTCGGTCCCGTCCCCGAGGGTCATGCGGGTGATGCGGCCGCCGTTTCGGCCGAAGGAGGCGATGGACGCGCCGGTCTCGCGCTCACCTCCGGCCGCGAGGAACCGCCGCAACAACAGCTCGGCGCAGGCGTCGACACCCCCCACCGGCTCGACCAAGGTGGCGTCGTGCGGCACAAAGTGGTGCCACCAGGCTGTGCTCGCCGACAGCGCCTCGGCGGCGGCGCCCCAGCGGCGGCGCGCATAGCGGGCGAAGTGCATCCGGTGGAGCGGCTCTCCAAAGCGCCGGATCGACC
>CANHON010000028.1 GCA_947462115.1 Deltaproteobacteria bacterium
CGATGACCGCCGGCACCCTGAGCTGGACGAACCAATGTTCGACCAACCTCTACATGCACGTCCGCGACTGGGACGGCACCATCGGCTGCCCGAGCACCAGCCCCGACGACGGCGACGGCCCGGCGTGGAGCAGCGGCTTTAACAACGGGTGCCGCCTCGATGATCCGAGCCTGTCCGGCTTCTGGCGCCACGGAAACGTGACCGGCGGCGTGTGGACCACCAACGCCCCCTGGCCCGCCAGCCGCCCGCTCCGCATGTACGTGCGCTGAGCCGCCAACCCAGCCCCTTGGAGTCCCCGATGCGCGCCTGGATCGCCCCTTTTCTCCTGCTGGCCCTCTCTGCCTGCGAACCTTCGGATCAAAAAGCCGGGGGCGGCGCCCTCGACGCGCTCAGCAGCGGCGATGAGGACAACGACGGCGACGGCTTCTTGCGCGAGGAGGACTGCGACGACCAAGACGCGGCGACCAACCCCGGCGCGGTCGAGCGCTGCGACGGCATCGACAACGACTGCGACGGCGCCGTCGATGAAGACGTCACCGACGCCTTCTACGCCGACGCCGACGGCGATGGCTTCGGTGACCCCAACGCTGCGGTCGCCGGCTGCGAGCAGCCGCCCAACACAGCGCCCTCCGGGACCGACTGCGACGACGCCGACCCCGCCGTCTACCCGAGCGCGCCCGAGGCCTGCGACGGCATCGACAACGACTGCGATGGCGAGATTGACGACGGCGAGGCCTTCACCGCCTACCGCGACGCCGATGGCGACGGCTATGGCGACAGCGCCGTGGCCGAGACCGTGTGCGGCGACAGCGAGGGGTGGGTCACCCTGAGCGGCGACTGCGACGACGGCGAGGCCGCCACCTACCCCGGCGCGCCCGAGCCCTGCGACGAGCAAGACAACGACTGCGACGGCGATGTGGACGAGGACGCCAGCCGCCTCTATTATGCCGACACGGACGGCGACGGCTTTGGCACCGGGGCCATCACCACCACCGCCTGCGCCCTGCCGGTCGGCTACAGCGAAGATCCCGGCGACTGCGACGACAGCCTCAGCGCGGTGTTCCCAGGGGCTGACGAGCGCTGCAACGGCCGAGACGACGACTGCGGCGGCGACATCGACGAAGACGACGCTGTGGACGCTGTCCTCTGGTATAACGACGGCGACAGCGACGGCTTCTCCGGGGCCGCCGCGCGCCGGGCCTGCGCCGCCCCCGCCGGGACCATCGGCCTCACCGCGGCCGACTGCGACGACCTGCGCCCGGACGTCAACCCCGGCGAGGACGAGCGCTGCAACGGCCGAGACGACGACTGCGACGGCCTCACCGACGATCTCAGCGCAGTGGACCTCGCCACCTTCTACATCGACGGCGACGGCGACCGCTACGGCAGCCCCCGCCTGACCCAAGCGGCCTGCACGGCCCCCCTTGGCTTCGTCGCCAACGCAACCGACTGCGACGACAGCCGGGCCGCGACCTACCCCACCGCCGCCGAGACCTGCAACGACATCGACGACGACTGCGACGGCGTCGCCGACGAGGGCATCGCCACCAGCACCTACTACCGAGACGCCGACAGCGACGGCTACGGCGATCCCAGCGTCTCGGTCGCGGACTGCGCCCAGCCCGTCGGCACCCTGCCCACCGCTGGCGACTGCGACGACACGCGGGCCGCTGTCCGACCCGGGGCCACCGAGCTGTGCAACGGCGTCGACGACGACTGCGACGCCCTCCTCGACGATGCCGACCCCGGCTTGGTGGGCGGCACCACCGCCTATGCCGACCGGGACGGCGACGGCTTCGGCGCCGGCGCCGCGCTCTCCGTCTGTGCGCTCAGCGCTGGGAACGTCGCCAGCAACACCGACTGCAACGATACGACCGTGGCCATCAGCCCCATCGCGGCCGAGCGCTGCAACAGCGTCGACGACGACTGCGACGGCCTCATCGACGACGCCGACCCCGGCCGGGTGGGCGGCAGCGCCTACTACCGCGACGCCGACAGCGACGGCTATGGCGCCGGCGCCGTGATCACCGCCTGCACCGCCCCCGCTGGCACCGTCTCGTCGAGCTCGGACTGCAACGACAGCGCAGCCAGCGTGCGGCCCGGCGCCGCCGAGCTGTGCAACGCCGCAGATGACGACTGCGACGCCATTGTGGACGATGGGGTGCTCGGCACCGGCGCGGCCTGCGCCGCCGGCGACTGCATGGACATCAAGCTCGACAACCCAAGCCGGCCCACGGGCACCTACACGCTCACCCGCGGCACCTACACCTGCGAGATGACCAAAGACGGCGGCGGCTGGACGCGGATCGCCGCGAACCACCCGGTCTATGGTACCGGCTACGACAGCACCGCCCACAACAGCGGGCCGCGCTTCCCGTGGGAGGAGGTGCTGTTTGAGTACAGCAGCGGCAGCGCCACCGCCCACTGCACCTACCCAAGCGCGTTGACCGGCTGCAATAACTTGGGCTTCCAATTCGCCAGCGAGGCCTGGGGCCTGCCATTGTCGTGGGGCAGCTCACTCTGCTCGTTGAGCACCCGCAGCTACGAGAGCGCCACCACCTACATCGGCGGCTACGACTTCGTGGTCGATCGCGGCCTGTCCACCGACACCATCCGGCTCGGCGCCCTCGAGGGCATCGCCGCCTGCACCACCAGTGACAACCCCGGCACCGCCTACATCAACATCTACGTGCGCTGAGGCGGGCCAAGCTGGGCGCCCCGTCGGCCCCGCGGGGCCGCCGTCGCGCGCCGCTGCGGCTCGGCCGCGGGCCCCAGGCGAGCCGCGGTCTCGCCTGGGCGGCCTCGGGCGCCGAGGCGCCCCGGCTGCGCCGGCCGAAGCGGCCCGCTGGCGCGGCTAGCGCAGCGCGTAGCGCTCCAACATCCGGTAGAAGGTGCTGCGCGCCACGCCGAGCCGCTTGGCGGCGGCGCTCACGTTGCCCCCGGTCTCGGACAGGGCGTCGCGCATGGCCCGCTCGGTCATCGCCTCGAGGTCGAAGTCGACGTCCCGGGGCGCGCGCGCGGTCGGGTCGACGCCGATCTGGGGCGCGCCCAGGGGCCCGTCCCCGGCGAGGCTCAGGGCGGTGGCCAAGGCGGTGCGGAGCTCGAGCACGTTGCCGGGCCACGGCCGCTGCGCCAGCGCGTCCATCATGCCGGGGGACACCGCCGGCGTGGGTCGGCCGAGGCCCGCCGCGAGCTCGGACAGCAGCTCGGCGGCCAGCGGCTCGAGATCACGCCGCTCCCGCAGCGGCGGGAGCTGCAGGCTGCGGCTGGAGATGATCTCGTACAAGTCGCCCCGGAAGCTCCCGACGCGCGACCGCTCCCGCAGATCCGCGCTGCCGGTCATCACCACCCGGGGGCGCACCTCCTCGAGGGGGGCCGCCGCGCACTCGCGCAGCCACCGCAGCAGGCGGAGCTGAAGGGGCGCAGGCAGGGCGCCCACCTCGCGCAGCAGCACCACGCCGGGCTGACCCACCCGCAGCGCGCCCGGCGCCCCGCCCCGGGGCCCGCCGAACAGCGCCGCCTCGAGATCGCGCCAGACCGCGCCTTCAGCGTCCAGCTCCACCAAGGGCGGACGGCCGGCCCCGAGCGCGATCTCGCGGGCGAGCCGCGCCCGACCGGTGCCGCGCTCGCCGAGCACCAGCACCGGGCCGACGCCCGCGCTCAGCCGCGCCGCCAAGGCCCGCGCCGTGAGGACCCGCGCGTCGACCTGCGGCATGGCGGCGCCGGTCGGGGCCCGGCTGAGCTCGGCCAGCACCACCACGGTGCCGTAGCGCGGCCCCACCGACAGCAAGCGCAGCCGGAGGCCATCGCGCTCAATGACGCGCTGCACGTCACTCTGACCGGCGAGCACCTCCGGCCAGTCCTGGCCAAACAGGGCCCGGCTCACAAATTGCTGCCCCGACGACTCGACGTTGAGGGCCGCCACCTCGGCGTGGGCCCCGCCGGCCAGCAGCGCGGTGCGCACCCAGCCGCCGCCGAGGCGCCGCCGCACGAGCTCGACGCCCGCGAGGTTGGCGCGCAGCAGCTGGCCTTGGGCGTCGATCATCAGGGCCGGGAGCCGCGCCTGGTCCACCAGGGCCTCGGCCAGCACCACCGGCTCTTCGCCGCTGGACGGCGCCGACTCTCGCCGAAGCATGGCCTCGATGGCCGACACCAAGCCGCGCACCAAGGACATGTTGCGGTCGGCGGTGGGGCCGAGCGGGCGGCTCACCGCGAGCGCGCCCACCCACCGGCCGTCCGGGCCGCGCACCGGCATGGCGCAGCCGAGCAGCCCGCGCAGCGCGGGGAGCAGGTGCGCCGCCCCTTCGACCACCACCGGCGCCTCGAGGGCCAGGGCAGTGCCCAGCGCGTTGGGGCCGCGGCTGCGCTCGTCCCAGCGCTCGCCCACCCGGGGGGCCGAGGCCATGCACGGGGCCGAGGCCGAGCCGCCCTCACCGCCGCCCACCCAGAGGACAACACCGTCCGCGTCGGCAAAGACGCAGCGCAGCGAGTCCAGCGGCAGCCGATCGCCGAAGGCGTAGATGAGGACCTGGAGCAGGTCGAGCACCGGCTGCATCCGGCCGAGGCGCTCCGCGAGGTCCGGCGCCGGCGGCATCGGCCCGTGGGCGCCGATCGCGGGCTCCAGGCCGCCCAGGCGGGCCCAGGCGTCCGCCAGCGGCCCCTCCGACCGCTCACCGCGGCGCAGGCGCTCCCAGTCTTCAGGCACAGCTCGCAAGCAGATCGGTTCGGGCTTTTCCATGAAGCCAAGATATTGAGTAGACCGTGTGTGCGCCTGTCTCAATCTGAACCAGATCGCCGGGATAATGGGCCGGCCCTATCCGGTTCACTGCGTAGAAGGGTGCACCGGCGGCCCGCCCATGCCAGCGCGGATCGACAGGTACTGGGGCGTGAAGTCCCCGCCCTCCTCCCGGATGACGATGGGCTCGCGCAGCCCGAGGCCCGCCGGCGCCTCGCCCCAGCCCGCGCAGAACAACGCAATGGTGGGCTTTCTCCCCCGCCGAAAGTAGACGTCGATGCGCCGCCACAGCTGCAGGCCGGCGGCGGCGATGGCGGCCTCGGGCCGGGGGTCCTCGGCGGCGTGGCAGAGGCTGAGGCTGC
Organism: Deltaproteobacteria bacterium; assembly: GCA_947462115.1. Classification (GTDB taxonomy): domain Bacteria; phylum Myxococcota_A; class UBA796; order UBA796; family UBA2385; genus JAEUKK01. Next base: position 5,098 of record CANHON010000028.1, read on the forward strand.
CCTCGGGCGCGAGCACGCGCGCCGCCGCGGCCGCATAGTCGAAAACATCGCCCCGCAGCTCCATTCGGCAAGCGGCGCGCTGCGGGTGCGGCGAGGCCACCCCCTTCCCCAGCGGGATGTAGGGCGGGCTGCCGGTCACGGCCGTGTAGCGCGCCGCCTCGTCGTCGATGGCGTCAATCGCGCGCAGATCACCGTGCTGCGCGTCAATCCGGTCACCGAGCCCGTTGTAGGCGATGGTCTTCTTGGCGAGCAAGTGGCTGACCTGCTGGGCCTCCACCATCCGCAGGCGGGCCGCCGCGGGGCGCAGCCACAGGGCCATCAGGCCCACCGAGCCGATGCCCGCGCCGATGTCGAGCAGCCGCAGGGCGCCCGGCGACACCTGCCCCGACAGCCAGGCCGTCAGCAGGTCATCGGTGGAGAAGCGGTGGCCGCCCTTGAGCTGGAAGATGCTCCAGTCGCCGACGATGGGGTCGAGGCTCTCGTGCGGCCCGGCGACCGGGCGGCCGTCGGCGCCCAGCGCCCCGCTCACCTGCGCGGCGATGGCGGCGAGCGCGTTCGGATCAAGGGCATCGGGGAGGGTCGGTTCGGTGGGGTGCATGGCTGCACGGCTATCCCCGCCTCCGCCGCCCTTCACCCCCGCGCGGCCCGCCCGCGGGCGGCCTCAGTCCATGCACTGCACCTTCTCGGCTTTGCGCCGCACCAGCTCCTTGATGTTCGCCTCGGCGACCGGCGACAGGCGGGCGTCGGTGTAGGCGGGATCGGGGCGGTACCAGGGCTCCTTGCCGAAAGCATCCCGCCACTGGGGCTTCTCAAAGGTGCGCCCATAGGTGGCGTAGATGCAGTTGCGGTAGAAGTCCCAGATCTCGCAGGAGGGCACGTCGTTGCTCGGCCAGTCCATCACGCAGGCGGAGTCGTCGTGGGCGCCGCACAGCGCGCAGTAGCCGGCCTGGACCTCGGCCACGGTGTAGGCGGTGAGCAGCTGGCAGCTCGGCACGCACATGGCGCGGGGCTGGGCCACGATGCGCCCGCCCGGCGCGTTGGTGGCGTGGACCTCGGCCTTCGCCTTGCCCTTTCCCTTCGAGGCCGGCGGCGGCGCGGCGGCGGCCTCGCCCAGACCGGGGCCCGCTGCGGCGGTCGGGGCGGCCGGGGGCTCGCCTCCGCAGGCGCTGAGCACAGCGAGGGCGAGCAGCGCGAAGGCGGGCGTTTTTGCCCAGCGTGCGGGGGACACGGGGCCGAAAGGGACGGTGGACATGGGGCTCCTCGGGCCCCGGGAGGGCCGCGGGCCGCGGGCCCCCTTAGCCGGTCGGAGGCCGCCCTTCGACCTCAGCCGAGCTTGAGCAGCGCCGCCGCGACGGCCTCCCGGACCTCCGGGGCGGCGTCCTCGACCATGCCGCGGAGCTGCAGGCTCAGCGCCGGACCGCCGAGCAGGCCCACCGCCCGGGCCGCCTCCACCCGCACCCGGCTGTCGGCGTGGCGAAGGCAGGGCTTGACCTGCTGCACCGCCGACCGCCAGCCCGTCACCCCGGCGACGCGGCAGCCGAGGGCGATCTCGGCCGGGTTCGTGCTCCGCAGCAGCCCCCGCACCCGCTCCCGACCCGGCCCGTCCAGCGCGTGACCGACGAAGCGGGCGGCGGCGCGGTCGATGTCGCTGAGGTCCAGGCTGGACCAGGGGTTCGCGGGATCAGCGTCGCTGAGCTGATGATCGTCGTAGACCTTTCGGGCCGCCAGGGCGGCGACGGCGGGCTCGGCGGCCACCGGCGCCGGCGGCGCCTCCTTCTCGAGGCCGTAGAGGGCCTCGGCCCCGCGCTCCTCTTCGACGTGCAGGGCGGCGTCCGGCACCGCCCGGCCCATCGCCACGGCGAGCTGCAGCAAGCGGGGCAGGGGCAGCGTGCTGTTGGCCCGCGCCAAGATCCCCGGCTCATCGTTGATCACAGCGCAGCCCCCCGGCAGCATGGCCCGCTCGCGGGGGCTCAGGGGCGCGTCCCGGCGCAGCTCCAAGATCGGCATGGGCACCTCCAGCCCACCTGTAGCCCGCCGCCCGGCTCCCGCGCTGGCCCGCGCCGCCGCATCCGGGCCCGGGGGCTGAAATCCGCGCGCGGCGTCCCCCTTGGTGGGGCTCGAACCCCCGCTCGGAGCCGCCCATGCGCCACATCGCCCCCTCGACCCTGCCCGCCCTCGCCCGCCGCCCCCGCTCGCTCGGGCTGGGTTGGCTGCTGCCGGCCCTGCTCGTGGGCTGCGTCGGCGACGTCAAAGACGACGACTCCGGTGACTCCGGGGCCGCGGAGGGCCCGGCCGACGGGGGCACCGAAGGGAGCGCGGACGGGACCGCAGACGGGACCGCGGACGGCGCGGCGGACGGGACCGCGGACGCCGGCGACCCCGGGCCCCTCGCCGTCGACCACGATGGGGACGGCGTCACCGACCTCGACGGCGACTGCGACGACGCCGATCCCGGTGTCTTCCCCGGCGCTCCGGACCCGGCCTGTGACGGCATCGACCAGGCCTGCACTGGCTGGGCCGACGGGGTCTATGGCCCCGAAGACGACGTGCAGGCGCTCATCGACGCGGCCCCGGACGGCTCCACCCTCTGCCTCGAGGCCGGGAGCTGGGCCCAGGACCTGCACCTCGACGGCCCCCGTGCGCTGACCGTGCGCGGCGCCGGCCCGGCCGCCACCCTGCTGAGCCCCGACGCCGGCGGCCGCATGATCACCGCCGCGGGCGGCGCCGCCCTGCGCCTCGAGGGCCTGGGCTTCGTCGCCGGAGAGACCGCCGGCGCGCGGGGCGAGGAGGGCCTTTTTGACGTGCAGGACGCCACCCTGACGCTGAGCGGGGTGGAGGTCCGCGGCCTGGCCTGCGGGCGGGCGGAGGGCTGCCCCGCGGCCCTGGCGCAGGTCGGGCCGGGCGCCCGCTTCGAGGCCGAAGATCTGACGGTCCAGGACATCCGCCTGCACCTCGGGCGCGCCGGCGCGGCCCAGGGCCTCATCTTCGGCGCGGCGGGCGCGGCCATCCGCTTGGACCGGGCCCAGCTGTTCGACCTGCGGCTGTCCGCCGAAGGTCAGCTCGCCGGCGGCCTGCTGCCTTACGCCCCCGAAGGCAGCGTCGAGCTCATCGATGTCAGCGTGGCGGAGAGCGGGATCACCGGCGACGAGAGCGCCACCGGCGTGCTCGGCGGGGCCCGCGACCTGAGCTGGACCGGGGTCTCGGCCCAACGCCTGGACTTTGTATTTGGCCAGACCGTGTACTTGATGGTCACCCAAGGCGGCGCCGCTTCGACCATCGCCCACAGCGACGTGCGGGCGGTGCGGCTGAGCGGCGGCGACTTCACCGTCGGCTTCTATGTCAACTCGGGCGCGCTGCAGATCCAACACAGCCGGTTCGCCGACGTGCAGCTCAGCGGCAGCGGCGGGATCGGCTACGGGCTCCTCGTCGCCGACAACGGCCAGCTTGACCTCAACCACGTCGATCTGATCGGCAACGGCGTGAGCAACCACAGCGCCGAGTCGGCCGGCCTGAGCTGCCGCTACCACGCGGTCTGTTCGGTCCAGAACAGCAGCTTCAACTATAACCACGGCGGCGAGGTGCTCACCAACGCCGCCGGCGCGATCTTCGTCGATGCGAGCAGCGCCCTCACCGCCGCCCATGTGCAGCTGTGGGCCAACTTAGGGGCCCGGGGAGAGACAATCAACCTCGCCGATGGCCGGGGCGTGGCGATCACCGGGGGCGTCCTCGGCGAGCCCAACTTCGTCAACCTAGAAGGCAGCCCGGAGGCCTGGGATCTGCACCTCCAGCCCGGCTCGCCGCTCATCGACGCCGGCGACCCCGCCGAGACCGACCTGGACGGAACCCGCGCCGACATCGGCAGCTACGGCGGCCCCCTGGCCCGCTGAGCGGCGCTCCGACCGCGGCAATCCCCACCAAAATACCCGACTGCAGGTCATCCTCGACGCTCAGGCCCGGCCGCCCACCCAGGCCACCAAAGCCGCGAGCGCCGCGGCCTCGCCCAAGGTGTCGGTGTCGACCGTGAGATCGGCGGCGGCGTACAGCGGGGCCCGCTCGGCCCACAGCTCCCCGAGCTCCCGGAGGGCCTCGGGCCGACCGGCCATCGGCCGCATGTCGCCCTGAGCCAGCACCCGGCGCAGGTGCGACTCGGGGCTGGCCTTGAGCCAGGCGGTGCGGGCCCGGGCGCGCAGGGCCCGCCAGGTCTCGGGCGCGGTGACGAGGCTGCCGCCGGTGGCGATCACCATCGGGCCCGGCGCGTCGAGGATGGCGTCCAGCACCCGCGCTTCGACCGCCCGGTAGTGGGACTCGCCGCGCAGCTCAAAGATCTCCGGCAGGCGCATGCCCGCGGCCTCTTCGACCCGGCGGTCGAGCTCGACGAAGGGGCAGCCCCGCGCGCCGGCCAAGGCCTGGCCCAGCGCCGACTTGCCCGCGCCGCGAAGGCCCACCAGCGCGATCTTCTCGGAGCCCCCGGGGCCGAGGCCCTGCAGGAGGCGGTCCAGCGGCAGCCGCAGCGCCTCGCACAGCCCCCACAGGCGGCCGAGGCTGATGTTGCCCTGGCCGCTCTCCAAGGCCACCAAGAACCGCACCGACACGCCCGCCCGACGCGCCAGCGCCGCCTGGGTGAGCCCGACCCGCTGCCGGTGGGCCCGCAGCCGCGCCCCCGTCTCGCGCAACAGCAGGGCCTCCCCGCCGAGAATAACGTCCCCGGCGCTCTCTTGATCCGGGTCCTCCTCCACGTGGATGGGGCGCCCCGCGCCCCGCTCGCCTGCTCCCATCGCCCCTCCGCGCGGCCCGCCGCCCGCGAATCTGCACTATCTTGCACCCCCAGGGGCCCGCCACCCTGACGGAGCGCAGCACTTTGCAGATCGGCCGCCCGCGCGCCGCCCGCGCCGGGCCACCGCGGTGGAGACTCGGCCACGCCCGCGCTTTGGGCGCCACCCGCCGGAGATCGCCATGAGCCACGTGGACTACAGCGAACGCATCCCCAACAACGTCAACCTCGCCGGCGACCGGCGGCTGCTCAAGGCGCTGGAGAGCTGGCAGCCGGCCTTCCTCGACTGGTGGGGCGGCGTGGGCCCCCAGGTCTTCGCCAAGAACGACGTCTACCTGCGCACCGCCGTGTCCACCGACGCCGGCGGCTGGGCCCAGTTCGGCTTCGTCAAGATGCCGGAGTACCGCTGGGGCATCTTCTTGGCCGACCCCGAGCCCGGGCGCGTGATCCCCGGCGGCGACGACGCCGGCAAGCCCGTGTGGCAGGAGGTGCCCGGCGAGCACCGAAACGCCCTCAAGCGCATCATCGTCGTGCAGGCCGACACCGAGCCCGCCAGCGTCGAGCAGCAGCGCCAGCTCGCCGCCACCGCGCCCAGCCTCTACGACTGCCGCAACCTGTTTCAGGTCAACGTCGAGGAAGCACGCCATCTTTGGGCCATGGTCTACCTGCTGCACGCCCACTTCGGCCGGGACGGCCGCGACGAGGCCGACGCCCTGCTGGAGCGCCGCAGCGGCGACGCCGACAAGCCGCGCATCCTCGACGCCTTCAACCAGCCCTGCGACGACTGGCTCACCTTCTTCTGCTTCACCTGCTTCACCGATCGCGACGGAAAGTACCAGCTCGGCTCGCTGGCCGAGAGCGCCTTCGATCCGCTGTCCCGCTCCTGCCGCTTCATGCTCACCGAGGAGGCCCACCACCTGTTCGTGGGCGAGACGGGCATGGAGCGCATCATCCGGCGGGCCGCCCAGCTCGCCAAAGAAGACAAGAACGGCGACGCCCGCGCGCTCGGCGGCATCGATCTGCCAACCATCCAACGCTACGTCAACTATTGGTTCGCCTACTGCCTCGACCTGTTCGGCGCCGAGCTGAGCACCAACGCCGCCGACTGGTTCGGCGCTGGCCTCAAGGCGCGGTGGCGGGAGGCCCTCGACTACACCGATCACCACGCCAATGTCGGCACGCGAACCCTGGCCCAGCTCGTCAACGGCGCGCTGACCGACACCGAGGTGCCGCTGCGCGCGGCGATGAACGAGACCCTCCGTCAGGACTACGCCAAAGACCTCGAGCGCGTGGTCTCGGTGTGGAACCGGGCGCTCGAAGAGGAGGGCAGCGAGGTGCGCCTGCGCCTGCCCAACACCCGGTTCTTCCGCCGCCAAGGCATCTACGCCGGCGCACACTTCAACCCGGAAGGCGCGCTCATCTCGGCCGAGGCCTTCGAGGCCATGCGCGCCGACTGGCTGCCCACCGACGCCGACCGCGCCTACGTCTCCTCGCTGATGAAGCCGGTCTACGGCCCCGGCCAGATGGCCCAGTGGATCGCCGCGCCCCGCCGCGGCATCAACCGGCAGCCGCTGGACTTCGCCTACGTGCGCACCGACGGCTGAGCCCAGCCGCGCCCGGCAGGGTGTCTGCACTATACTGCGTGAATTTTCCTTTGCCTTGCTGACCCCGCGCAGTATACTGCTGCATGGTCGGTCGGGCGCCCCGCGCGCGGCCGGCGCTGTCCCCGACCCGCCGTGGCGCCGCCACCGATCTTGGAGCACAGATGGCTGAGTACGACTACCCTCCGGTCGATTTTGAGACCCACCCGAGCCGCTACAAACACTGGCGCCTTGAGGTCGAGGGCGCCGTCGCCACGCTCACCATGCAGGTGCGCGATGACGGCGGCCTGTGGCCGGGCCGCTACGAGCTCAAGCTCAACAGCTACGACCTCGGCGTCGACGTCGAGCTCAACGACGCCATCACCCGCCTGCGCTGGGAGCACCCGGGCGTGCACGCGGTGGTCGTCACCGGCGGCTACGACAAGGTCTTCTGCGCCGGCGCCAACATCCGCATGCTCGGCATGGCGCCCCACGCCTTCAAGGTCAACTTCTGCAAGTACACCAACGAGACCCGGGGCATGATCGAGGAGAGCAGCGAAGAGGCCGGCCAGGTCTTCATCGCCGCCCTCAACGGCACGGCCTCGGGCGGCGGCTATGAGCTGGCCCTGGCCTGCGACAAGATCTTGCTCATCGACGATGGCAACGCCGCGGTCAGCCTCCCCGAGGTGCCCCTGCTCGGCGTGCTCCCCGGCACCGGCGGCCTCACCCGCCTCACCGACAAGCGCAAAGTGCGCCGCGACGTGGCCGACGTCTTCTGCACCAAGGCCGAGGGCTTCCGCGCCAAAGACGCCAAGCGCATGCGCCTCATCGACCAGAGCTACCCCCGCAGCCGGTGGGCCGAGGGCGTCGCCGCCTTCGCCGCTGGGGTGGCGGCCGCTCAGCCCCAAAAGAAGGGCGAGCCCGTTATTTTGCCCGCGCTGCAGCGCACCGAGCACAAGGGCGGCTGGTCCACCCCGCTGGTCAAGGTGCAGGTCGAGGGCCGGGTCGCCAGCCTCTGGCTCAAGGGCCCGAGCGCCGGGCCCGCCCGCGCCGCCGACACCTGGGGCCTGCAGATCTGGCGTGAGCTCGAGGACGCCCTGCTGCGCCTCCGCCTCAACCATCTCGACGTCGGCCTGCTGCTCCTCCGCTCCGAGGGCGACGCCGCGGCGGTCCTCGCCCACGATGCCTGGCTCGAGGCCGGCCTCGCCGCGGGTGAAGACTTCTTCTTCGCCGAGCTGCGCCGCCTTCAGACCCGCGTGCTCCGCAAGCTCGACAACATGGCCAAGTCGATGTTCACGCTCATCGAGGCCGGCCACTGCTTCGCGGGCAGCCTGTTTGAGATCGCCCTGGCCAGCGACCGGGCCTACATGTTCCAGGACGACGACGGCGAAAACAGCATCCAGCTCAGCGATGTCAACTTCGGCAAGCTGCCGATGTTCGCGGGCTGCAGCCGCCTCGCGCTGCGCTACCCCGGCGAGCCCGAGCTCGTCACCAAGCTCCAGGGCTGCATCGGCGAGGCCATCTCCGCCGAGGACGCCATGGGCGAGTGGGGCCTCGTCACCGCCGCCCTCGACGACGTCGACTACGACGACGAGGTGCGCATCGCCATCGAGGAGCGCAGCAGCCTCTCGCCCGACGCGCTGACCGGCATGGAGCAGAACCTGCGCTTCGGCGGCGCAGAGACCTGCGAGACCAAGATCTACGGCCGCCTCACCGCTTGGCAGAACTGGATCTTCCAGCGCCCCAACGCCGTCGGCGACCGCGGCGCCCTCTCCCTCTACGGCCACCCCGAGCGACCCGTCTTCGACTTCCGGAGGACCTGATGTCCATCAACTACGACGAGCGCATCCCCAACAACGTCGACCTGTCCAGCGACAAGCGCCTGCTCAAGGCCCTGGAGCACTGGCAGCCCGCCTTCCTCGACTGGTGGGGCGACGTGGGCCCGCAGGTCTTCAAGGGCAACGAGATCTACCTCCGCACCGCGATCTCCACCGATCCCGGCGGCTGGAGCCAGTTCGGCCACGTGCGCATGCCCGACTACCGCTGGGGCATCTTCCTCGCCTCGCCCGAGGCCAACCGGGTCATCCCCGGCGGCGACCACGCCGGCCAGCCCGTGTGGCAAGAGGTGCCCGGCGAGCACCGAAACGCCCTCAAGCGCATCATCGTCGTGCAGGCCGACACCGAGCCCGCCAGCGTCGAGCAGCAGGCCTACTTGGCCTCCACCGCGCCGAGCCTCTACGACGCCCGCAACCTGTTCCAGGTCAACGTCGAGGAGGGCCGCCACCTCTGGGCCATGGTCTACCTGCTGCACGCGCACTTCGGCCGCGACGGCCGCGAGGAGGCCGACGCCCTGCTGCAGCGCCGCAGCGGCAACGCCGACAGCCCGCGCATCCTCGACGCCTTCAACCAGCCCTGCACCGACTGGCTCACCTTCTTCGCCTTCACGACCTTCACCGATCGCGACGGCAAGTACCAGCTCGGCTCGCTGGCCGAGAGCGCCTTCGACCCGCTCTCCCGCACCTGCCGCTTCATGCTCACCGAAGAGGCCCACCACATGTTCGTGGGCGAGACCGGCATCGAGCGCATCCTCGAGCGCACGGTCGAGCTCGGCCGCCTGAGCAAGAACGGCGACGTGCGCGAGCTCGGCGGCATCGACTTCCCCACCATCCAGAAGTGGGTCAACCACTGGTACACCTACTCGCTCGACCTGTTCGGCGCCGAGGTGAGCACCAACGCGGCCGACTACTTCGCGGCGGGCATCAAAGGGCGGTGGCAAGAGGCCACCAAGCACACCGAGCACAGCGCGCTCAACGCCTTCAAGAACGTGCCCCACGTCGAGAACGGCCGCCTCGTCGATCGCGACATCCCCCTGCGCAACGCCATGAACGAGGAGCTGCGCGAGGAGTACATCGCCGACTGCGACCGCGTCGTGAAGAAGTGGAACGCCGCGCTGGAGCGCATGGACAGCGAGCTGCGCATCAGCCTGCCGGACCGTCGCTTCCACCGCCGCCAGGGCCTCTACGCCGGCATCCCCTTCAACCCGGCCGGCGAGATGATCACCGACGCCGAGTTCGAGGCCAAGCGCGCCGAGTGGCTGCCCACCGACGCCGACCGCGCCTACGTCCAGAGCCTCATGAAGCCCGTCCACCAGGCCGGTCAGATGGCGAACTGGATCGCGGCCCCCAAGCGCGGCATCAACCGGCAGCCGGTCGAGTACGAGTACGTGCGCACCGACGGCTGATCCCGAGACGCCTGCGCTTCCGGGCGCCCCGCCGGCCCACGGGCCGTCGGCGGCTGTCCTGCGCGCTCGGCGCGGCGCGCCTCGGCCGCTGCGCGTCCGCCGCTGCGCGGCGCGCTCCGGACCGCCTGGCGCGCGCGAGGCGGTGGCGGGGCCGAGGGCGAAGCAGCGGGCGCCGGCGCGGACCCGCGGCCCTCAGTCCGAGAAGGCGATCGAGGCCTCTTCCCGCTGGGTGAGGTAGCGCAGCCCGCCGGCGCCGTCGGTGGGCTCGTCCAGCGGGCCCACGCCCCACTGGATGCTGGTGGCGGTCTCAAAGGCCGGCGAGAGGGGGCCCATGCGGCCATCATCGCCGAGGATGAGAACCGTCGGGCCCTCGCCCCGGTAGTTGAGATCGAAGGCGTAGACCTCGGTCTCATCGGCGGCGGCCCGAGAGCAGTCCCCGTCGGCCGAGGTCACGGTCCAGCTCACCGAGAAGTCGTAGGCGCAGTCCACGCAGCCCGAGCTGGCCGGCCCCAGCGTGCCTTGCCAGCTGATGAGGCAGCTCCGCTCGCCGGGGATGGTGCTGTCGCCCTCGGCGTAGCTGCGGGTGCCCCGGCCCACGCGATCGGGCGGATCGGCCTGGCCGGTGTCGCCGTCCGCGCCCTCGCCGCCCGCGTCCCCATCGGCGCTGCCGCCGTCGTCGTCGGTCCCGCCGCTGGCGTCATCGGCGCCCGAGGCCTCTTCGCCGTCCTGCCCGCCGAGCTTGTCCGGCTCGGCGCAGCCACCGACCAGCAGGGCGCCCCAGAGCGCCCACCCGGTCAAGCCGGCGGCGAGGGGAAGCGAAGGCGCGGCGGTCCGCGGCGCGAAGGTGCACATACGCATGAGATCGACCCCTGGGCTGAGCCCCCAAGTTGCCCACTGGAGGCCCGGCTGGCAAGCGGAGCCCCCCAGGGCCTATCCTGCAGATCCGAGCGACGCAGTGCAGCGCCGCAGGAGGCCGCAGCGCCGGAGCCCGAATGCCCGTCCCCACCGCACCGCCCGCCGCCCAGACCGGCCCGGGCGCGCCGGCCCCCGAGCCCGCGGGCGCGCCGCCGGCCCTCGACTTCGAGGCCATGGCGGCGGAGCTGCTGCTCGCGCTCCGGGGCGCCCGCAGCCAGACCGCCTGGTCGCGCCGCCTCGGCTACCGCAGCAACGTGGCCTACGCCTGGGAGGCCGGCCGCCGCTGGCCCACCGCCGCGGAGGCCCTGCGCGCCTGCGGTCGCGACAACATTGACGTGGCTGACGCCATCTCCCGCTTCTACGGGCGTCGGCCCGCGTGGCTCGACGGGGTGGATCCGGCGAGCCCGCCCGGCGTGGCCCTGCTGCTCGACGATCTGCGCGGCAGCGCCAGCCTCGTCGAGCTCGCCCGGCGGGCCGGCCTGTCCCGGTTCAGCGTGGCGCGCTGGCTCTCCGGCCAGACCCAACCGCGGCTGCCCGACTTCTTGCGGGTGGTGGAGGCCGCGAGCCTGCGGGTGGTGGACCTGCTCACCACCCTCGTGCCCCAGGGCCGCCTGCCCACCATCGGCCCGCTGGCCGACCGCCTCGACCTGCACCGGCGCAGCGCCGCCGAGGCGCCGTGGCTGCAAGCGGTGGTGCACGCGCTCGAGCTCGAGGCCTACCGCGCCTTGCCCGAGCACCGCGCTGGCTGGATCGAGGCGCGCCTCGGCCTGCCGCCGGGCGAAGAGGCCCGGTGCCTCGCGCTGCTGCAGCGCGCCGGCCGCATCCGGCTGGAGGGCGGACGCTTCCGCAGCGAAGGCGGGGCGCTCGACACCAGCCCGCGGCCCGAGGTCGGCCGCCAGCTCAAGGCCCACTGGGCGCGGGTCGGGGCGGAGCGGGCCGAGCAGAGCGCGCCCGGCCAGTTCTCCTACAACGTGTTCACCTGCAGTAAGGCCGACTTTGAGCGCATCCGGCAAGCGCACCTCGACTACTTTCGCCTGCTGCGGAGCATCGTCTCGACCTCCGCGCCCGAGGAGGTCGTGGCCGTGGCCAACGTCCAGCTGTTCTCGCTGGAGCCAGGGCGGTCCACGCCTGCCGCCGCCGCTGCCGAGCCGGGCCCGCCGGTCGCCGCGGCAGAGCGCCACTCAGTACGCTGAGTACGCCGAGTACGCCGAGCACGCCGAGTACGCTGAGTACGCTGAGTACGCTGAGTACGCTGCTCTGGGCGCGTCGCGGACCTCGACGGAGGCCCCCCGCCCGACGGGCCCGCCTGTGGTAGCCTCTTGGGCCGACCGCGGGGCCCTCCCCGCCTCCCGCCCCTCGGAGGATCGTAGACGATGACGCCACGCCAAGGTCAAGCCGACCGCAAGCGCCTCACTTTCGCCACCGTAGCCCGCGTCGCCCTCGTCGCCTTGGGCGTGCTGGCCGTTGCTCCCGTCGTCGAGGCCGCGTGGCCAGACGGCTACGTCGGCCGCGTCGCCAACATGGACGCCTTGCGCCAAGACTTCGGCTACGCCGGCGTCAACCTCGATCATGCCGCACAGCAGGCCCTCTACGACAAGGCCTGCAAGCTGAAGTCCTCGACGGCCTGCAGCTACCCCGAGTGGTTCGGCCCGAGCGGCGGCAGCCTGCAGAAGGCCGCGGACTTCTATGGCCCCAAGTGCGGCTCCAGCGATCCCCAGGCTTGCACCTTGGTCGCCATGAGCCTGACCCGCGACGACAACAACAACTTCGTCGCCAAAGACGCCCGGCGGGCCTTCGGCCTCTACGAGAAGACCTGTACCACCAAGGCCTACGCCCCGGCTTGCGCGGGCATGGCCGAGCTCTACATGAAGGGCCAGGGCACCAACCGCGACTACGCGGCGGCCCTCAAGCGGGCAGACGAGGCCTGCAAGGCCGAAGATCCCTATGGCTGTCACCTCGCGGGCGAGATCTACGCCGGCGGGCTCGGCGTCACGGCCAACGGCAGCAAGGCCGCCGCCCTCTACCAGCAGGGCTGCAAGGGCAACGTGCCCCAGAGCTGCCTGCAGCTCGCTGTTCTGCAAGAGTCCGGCAAGGGCGTGGCCAAGGACCCCAAAAAGGCCGCCGAGACCTTCCAGCGCTCCTGCGAGACCGACGGCTACACCCCCGCCTGCTACCACATGGGCCGCATGTACGAAGAGGGCCGCAGCGTGGCCCGGGACTACGGCAAGGCCGAGGCCCTCTACAAGAAGTCCTGCGACACCGGCGACATTGACGGCTGCTTCGGCCTGGCCCGCATGTACGAGGACGGCAAGTCCGAGGGCGGCGGCGCGGAGCAGGCGGTCGGCATCTACGAGCGCTCCTGCAACACCGGCAACACCGAGGCCTGCGCCCGCCTCGGCAAGCTCTACCTGCGCGGCAAGGGCGTCAACAAGGACGTCCCCACCGGCCTCGGGTTCATCAACCGGGCCTGCGAGGCCAAGGACGCCGACTCCTGTGACGTGCTGGGGCAGCTCTACGAGGCCGGCAACGGCGTCGACATGAACCTCACCAAGGCCAGCGAGTACTACGACCAGGCCTGCAAGGCCGGCGTCGGCCGCGGCTGCTTCCACATGGCCAAGCTCTACCAGCTCGGCAAGGGCGTCAGCCAAGACCTCACCGCCGCCGGCAAGCTGTTCGACAAGGCCTGCGCCACCGGCCACGGCGCCTCCTGCAGCAAGCTCGCCGCCGGCTACATGACCGGCGAGGGCGTGCCCAAGGACTTGAAAAAGGCCGCGGAGCTGCTCGACAAGGGCTGCGCCACCGGGGACGGCGAGGGCTGCGTCAAGCTCGGCGGCATGTACCAAGAGGGCAAGGGCGTCACCCAAGACCTCGCGCGCGCCAGCCAGTACTACAGCGACGCCTGCGCCAACGGCACCGGGGTCGGCTGCTACTACCTCGCCAAGGCCTACGAGAAGGGCCTCGGCGTGCCGCAAGACTTCAAGCTCGCGGTCCAGGCCTACACCGATGGGTGCAAGGCCGAGCCCAAGTACGAGCAGGCCTGCACCGAGGGCGGCACCGTGATGTTCCAGGCCAAGTTCCAGGAGATCCTGGACCGGGCCTGGGAGTCCAAGATCTGCCAGGTGTGGACCATCACGCCCGAAAAGGACGACTCCACCAAGCTCGTGGCCGACGTTCGCGGCGACCAGTTCACCCTGATGGAGGGCCCCTTCAAGGGCCAGACCCTCATGCCCCAAAAGGTCGGCGTGGACTTCGAGAAGGAGAAGAAGTTCCGCGGCATCACCAAGTGGGCCGTGCCCGGCCCCAAGGGCCCGGTGAACTTCCAGCACGTCGATGTCTGGGACAGCGAAGATGACCCCATCGACGCCTTCCCCGGCGATCTCTCCCGCTCGCCCGACCGCCTCGGCGGCACCACCCTGGTCTACAACCGGGGCGAAGAGATGGTCCGGCGCAACGCTGAGGTCGACAAGTGCGTCTTCCCCAACAAGGCGCCCATGCTCACCACCGAGCACTGCAGCGAGCTGCAGGCCCTCGTGGCGGCCCAGCTCGTGAGCACCTGCAAGGGCGAGTGAAGCCGCCCCCGGCCTGAAGGGCCCGCGTGCAACGGCCCGCGCCGCCTCCCATCCGGGGCGGGCGGGCCGCTGTCTTTCCGGACGACGATCCCCTGCAGCAGGTCAACCCCGCAGCGCGCGGTCGGCGCTCAGCGCTCAAGCCCGCCGCTCGCCGCGCACAGATCAGAGCAGGGTGCGCTCGGCCTCGGCGCTGTGGCGCCCCTCGTCGCCGAAGGTGATCGAGAAGCGCCAGGTGCCCTCC
>CANHON010000029.1 GCA_947462115.1 Deltaproteobacteria bacterium
GGCGCCGGCATGGTCAAGGACACCCAGGGCCGACCGATGCCGGCCGACCTCCGGGTGGGCTTCTTTGACCTGCAGCCGACGCCGGCGCTGAGCCCCTTCTCCGGGCTGTCGGACTACTCCGGCGTCGCCGTCGCCTTGGCCGATGAGGCTCCGGCCGAGGCCCCAGAGGCGGCCCCTGCGCCCGAGCCCGTGGTCGCCGCGGCGGAGCCGACGGAGGCCGACGACGAGGAGCCGGTCGCCGCCCGCGACGGGCGGGAAGCGCGAGACGAGCGGGAAGAGCGCGCAGATCGGGGCGCTGGCGCCGCTGCGGGCGGCGACGATGACTATGGGGCGGGCGGGAGCCGCACCCCCACCGCCGCGCCGAAGCCCGCGCCCCGGGTGGACGAGCCAGAAGAGCAGCCGGCCCCGCGCCCGGCCCCAGCCCCCGCGCCTGCGCCCGCGCCCTCGGCCTCTCGGACCCCCGCACCGGCGCCTGCGCCTGCACCGGCGCCCGTCACTCCGGCGCCCACGCCCGCTCCGGCGCCTGCCCCGCCGCCCAAGCCCGAGCCCCCGCCGGTGGTCGCGGAGGCCAAGACCAAGCCGCCGCCCGCCGCGGCCACCTCGGATGAGTCCTGCAACGACCTGGTCGCGCTGGAGGCCCCGGCCATGCTCGGGCAGCTCGGCGTCGGGCGCCGCAAGTGCCTCGAGACCGCGCTCGCCGGCGCCGGTCAGCAGACCGAGAAGAAGCGGGTCAGCCTCGTCCTCATCCAGGACGCCCAGGCCCGCTCCGACCGACCCGACTGGGATCGGCTGATGAAGCGCCACCTCGAAGACATCGACCGCAGTGATCCGGCCATGTGCATGTCCTACGCCATGTCGCTGAGCCGCGGCGGGGCCGGTCGGGCCTCGGGCGTCATCCGGTGGGCGGACTATGCGCTTGAAAACAAGCAGAAGTGGTCCGGGCCCAACTACACCAAGAACGTCTACAACCTGATGAAGCTCAAGGCCACCGCCGCCAACAAGCTGTGGGAGGACGCCGAGAAGAAGCGGGTAGAGGAGCGCTCCGAGGCCAACGAGGCGGCGGCGGTCAAGTACCGCGGCATGACCAAGGACTATGCCCGCGAGTGGCTTGACTTTGCCCGGGCCTCCCAAGAGAACGTCTCGTCCCCGATGGCGCTGTGCGTCTCGGCGGCCGGCAACAAGGAGTTCTGCGAAGGATGAGCGCGCTCCACGAAATCGGGCGGTCCTCGCGGGGCTTCGCCTTCGCGGCGGCGCTGCTGTTGGCCTCGGGGCCCCTGGGCTGCGCGGGGGAGGAGGCCGAGCAGGCGCCCGTGGCGATCGCCGTCGCGGG
This sequence comes from Deltaproteobacteria bacterium, assembly GCA_947462115.1. Taxonomy (GTDB): domain Bacteria; phylum Myxococcota_A; class UBA796; order UBA796; family UBA2385; genus JAEUKK01. Next base: position 1,331 of record CANHON010000029.1, read on the forward strand.
CAAAGAGGCGCTCCCCGCTGCGCTCGTCTCGGCCGCGTGGCCCAGCCGCCTGGCCGTGGACGCGACGCGGGCCCCCTTCGAGGCGCACCCGGGCTGGGGCCTGCTGTTCCAGCGCAAGACCGATGAGGCGCTGGCCGCCTTCGCGGCGGAGCCCCAGCAGACCGTGCCGCTGGCCCGGCTCCACGCCGATCTCGCCGCCCTTTACCGGCAGGCGGCCCTGCTGGGCGCCAACGCCACGCGCCACGTCTATGGCACGGATCGTCTGCCCCAAGATCCGCCCCAGGTCGATTATCTGCTCGCCGAGGCCCTCATCCTCACGGGGGACTGCGGCGGCGCGGCCTCGACCTTGGGCCGGCTCACCGGGGCTTCGGAGCTCACCGAGCGCGCGGCGGCCCTCGCGGCCTTCGCGGCGCGGCCGGGCTGCCTCTCGGACCTCGCGCCCCTCGGCCTCGCGCCCTTCCCGGTGATCGCGGAGCCGCCGACCCCGGGCCTCAACCCCAGCCTCTCGACCGAGGCCGCCTACGCCTTCGCCGACCTCGGCGGTGGGCCGCCCACCACGGGGGCCGAGCTCGCCGCGCTGGTGGCCTTGTCCCGTTGGCATGAGGCCGCGGCCCGCGCCGCGGGCGGACCGGAGGCGGGCGCGGCGATCGATCAGCTGCTCGCGCCCTGGCGGCTCCCAGGGGAGACGGTCGAGGCGCCGGCCGCCGCGGCCACCCTGGACGACGCCTGGCTGTTCGGGGGCTTCGCGATGAGCCCGGCCGACCTTGCCTTTACGGCCGCTGCCCGCACCACGGGCCTCGGGGCGGTCGAGGCTTGGCGGGATCGCAGCCTCTACGCCGCGGCCCTGGGCCCGGCGATCGTGGAGGGGGCCCTGGTGCCCGAGCTGGTCCTCGATCAAGCGGCGCTGCTCGGTCGGTCGCTGCGCGCCGCGCAGGAGCAGGCCGGCGGGGGCGCGCAGGGCTTCCATCGGACGTTCAGCGACATCGGCGTGGTCGGCTTCCTCCGCGCCGCGGTGGTGGTGGCCGAGGGCGCGGGTCAGGCCCGGGACGCCGGGATCCTCCGCGTCAACGCCTTCGAGCGATCTGAGGGGGCCGCCGGCGATCCCTTGTTCTTGGTGGGCCTGGCCGCCTGGGACGCGGGCAACCGCAGCCCGCTCCGCGCTCAGGAGATCGTGCACAATCAGCTCGCGCGCTTTCCGAGCCTCGCCGTCGCGCGTTACCCGCTCGACGCGCTCCATCTCCGCCTCGGCCGGACGGCGGCGCCGTCCAATCCGGTGCACTAAGCCTCCTTGCTCGGCTGACGTGGCCCGCCACCCCCCTGCTGCGGTGGTGAGGCCAGCGACACTGCTCCGCTCCATCCCCGCTGCTCATTGGAGTCCGCCACATGGCCCGTAGAACCGCTCTCGTCTTCGCCACCCTCGCGCTCGGCGCGGTGGTGGGGACCGGTTCCTCGCTGAGCTACAACGAGGAGGTTTTGCCGTCGACGCTCAACCCGCTGTACGCCTCGTCGATGTCGGACTTCCGCTCGCAAGAGCTGGTCTTCGATCGCCTGTACTTCCACGACGCGATCAACAACGACCTCAAGAGCCGTGTCATCCAGAAGTTCGAGATGGTCGATGACGGCCGCGGCGTCAAGCTCACCTTGGTGCCGGGCATCAAGTGGCACGACGGCAAGGCCCTCTCCGCCAAGGACATCTGCTTCACGGTCGACGCCATGCTCGACCCGAAGACGACGAGCCCGGTCGCGGAGGGCTACCGCGCGGTGCTCGCCGGCTGTGAGGCCCAGGGCAACCAGGTCGCCAAGATCAAGTTCACCCAGGTCTTCCACAACCCGCTGGAGCGGCTCGGCTTCGCGGTGCTGCCCGAGGCGGGCTTCACCAGCACGGCCATCTCGCCGGATCTGGACTTCGCCGCCCACCCCATCGGCACCGGCCCCTTCAAGGGCAGCCGTGGCCGGCGCGCGGTCACCTTCGACGTGTTCGCCAACGCGCACCACAACCCCGGCATCGCGCAGCTCCGGCTCAACGACGCCGGCGACCCGGCGCTGCAGGTCCGCTCGCTCATCAACAACGGCAGCCAGGGCATCATCGCCGTGCCGCCGCTGCTGCGCGCCGAGCTCTCCGCCTCCGATGACGTGACCCTCAAGACCTATGACCTGCGGTCCTGGTGGTTCATCGCGGTGAACACCACCAAGGGCGCCCTCAAGGACAAGCGGGTGCGGCAGGCCCTCAACCTGTCGATCGACCGCTCCGAGCTGCGCAAGCTCGCCATCGGCACCATGCAGGGCGACCAAAACAGCCCCTGTGAGTTCATCTCCGGGCCCTTCGTCCAGGCGAGCCCCTACTACAACCGCGCCGTGCCGGTGATGGAGCGCTCCGACCTCAAGAAGGCCGAGGGGCTGCTCACCAGCGCCGGCCTGGAGAAGGTCGGCGGCACCTGGTCCCAAGCCGGTCAGCCGATCAACCTGAACTTGGGCCTGCTGGCGCCGCTGAACAACGAGGCCGAAGACCTCCTGTCCCAGATCGGCAACCAGCTCACCGCCGCCGGCTTCAAGCGCCAAGACCAGAAGATCACCGACGACGAGTGGAACCGCCGGGTCAAGACCGGGCAGGCCAAAGAGTACGACCTCGTGGTCGGCAAGTGGTCCTTTGGCGTGGTCGAAGAGGTCAACGCGCTGTTCCACACCCGCGCCGCCGGTCAGGGCAAGCTCAACATCTTCAACTACAGCAACCCGGCCGTGGACGCCGTGCTCAAAGAGTACGACGCCGCCCGCACCGACAAGGCCGCGCAGGACGCGTACCACAAGCTCCATGCCATGCTGGCCGACGAGCTGCCCTACCTGTTCTTGTGGAAGCTCGACACCCGGAGCGCCTGGCGCACCGAGGTGCGCGGCAACCTCATCGCGCCCTACTACTACTTCACCGAAGTGGACGCCTGGAAGTACGCCAAGTAGGCGGCACTTCGACGGAGAGCTCTCGTGAAGCGTTGGTGGCTGCGGCCTTTGGTGCGGTTCGTCGCGGCCCTCGTGCTCCCGGTGGCGGTGCCCTTTTTGTGCGTGCTGCTGCTGTGGGCGCTGCCGGGTGACCCCGCCAGCATCATCTGCCCGCCGGAGTCCTGCTCGGGCACCGAGGAGCTGGCGCGCCGGTGGAACCTCGACGCCGGCCCGGGGCACTACTTTTGGAGCTGGATCAGCGGGGTGGCCCAGGGCGAGTGGGGCAACTCCTGGCGCCTGATGACCGGCATGGGCGTGCGCGCGCTGGTCGAGGAGTCGGTGCCCAACACCCTGATGTTGTTGGGCCTCGCCTTTATCCCGGTGGTGGTGGGCTCCTTGGTCGCCGCGCTGGAGCTGGTGAATGAGCGGGTTGATCCGGCCCTTCAGGTCATCGGCGCGGTCCCAGGCATCCTGCTCGCCCTGCTGGCCGCGGCTTGGCAGACCCTGACCTTCGGCCCCGATGGCGAGCGCATGGCCGGGCTGCTCCTCGGCGCCGCCGTGCTCGGCCTCGCCGACGGGGTGTTCTCCGGCGCAGTGCTCGGCACCCGCAGCTTGTTCGGCAGCGAGCGGCGCCAGCGCTACGTGGGCGTGGCCGTGCTCCGCGGAGAGCGCATCATCGAGAACACCCTCCCCAACGTCGCTCCGGCCTTCATCGGCCAGCTCCGGGCCCGGGGCGTGCAGCTGCTCAGCGGCGCGGTGGTCATCGAGGTGGTGCTCCGCATCGACGGCGTGGGGGATCTGCTGTGGCAGGCGACCCTCGTGCAAGACTTCGGCCTGGTCATGCCGGTGGTGACCGCCTTTGCGCTGTTCTCGTCGGCCTTGCTGCTGGTGCAGGCGGTGGCGGAGATCGGGGTGGCGCTGCTGGTCCGCCGGAGCCCGCGGGTCCCCCTGGGCGGCGCGGCATGAGCGGACGGTGGCCCGCAGCGGCGGTCGCGCTGGTCTGCGCCTTGGCGCTGATGGTGCTGGTGGTGGCCGCCCCCGAGCACCTCTCGGCCATCGATCAGGGTCGGGCCGCGCAGGGCGCCCTGCAGATGCCCCCCTTCGGCGCCGACGGCCGGGGTCGGCCGCGGTGGGAGTACGCCGCCCAGGGCGCGAGCGTGGTGGCCCTCCCGGCGCTCGCGGCGGGCCTGCTGGTGAGCGCCTTCTCGGTGCTCGGCGGCGTGGTGCGCGCGATGGGGCTCGAGCGGGTGGATCCGATGATCCAAGCGGCCGGCGAGATCGTCGGCGCCCTGCCGCGCATGGTGGTCATCTTGGTGGTGGCCCTGGTGCTGCCCCGCGAGTGGCGCGGGCTGATGCCGCTGGCGCTGACCTGGGCGCTGCTCTCGGCGCCGGGCGCGATGGACGAGGCCGCGGCGGTGGCGGAGCGCCTCGGCGGCGCCCGCTTCGTCGAGGCCCTCCGCGCCCACGGCTACAGCGCGCCCCGCATCTTTTTGGTGCACATCGTCGGCTACAACCTGCGGCCGGTGCTCGTGCGCCAAGGCGCCGAGGTGATGTCGCAGGTGGTCTTCTTGGAGATCGCGCTGTCCTACCTCGCGGCCTCTCGGCAAGATCCGAGCTTCACCCACTCCGACAGCCTCGTGAGCTGGGCCGACATCCTCTACTTGGGCTACCAGGCCCTGGCCTTCCGCGAGCCCTACGGTCACGCGGTGGTGCTCGGGCTCGGCTTGCTCGCGCTGGTCACTGTTTTCGCGTCCGCCGTCGGCCGTGCCGCGAGGGCCCGATGAGCGCCTTGGTGGAGATGCGCGGGCTCACCATTCGGAGCGCCGCGCGGGTGCTGGTGGAGGACGTCTCCTTCGACATCGACGCCGGCAAGGTCACGGCACTGGTCGGCCCCTCGGGCGCCGGTAAGTCCTTGACCGCCCGCGCCACCATGTGCGTGCTGGACGTCGCGCCGGGGCTCACCGCCGGAAGCCTGCGGTACCCCGCCCACGATCCGGCGATCGACTGGTTCTCCGGCGTTCGGGGCGGCGGCGCCCGCGCCCAGGCGGCCCTGCTGGAGCGCTCGCGGGTGCTGCGGGGCAGCTACCTGACCTACTCGCCCCAGGCCGCGAGCTCGGCGCTGAACCCCGGCCGGACCATCGGCCACCAGCTGGCCCTGGCCATCGGGCGCCGCGCCGCGCCCCCGGCGGACGTCGGCTTGGAGATCAGCAAGATCTTGGCAGATGTGGGCCTCGCGCCGCGGGCCGCGGCCTCCTTGCCCGGCGAGCTGTCGGGCGGCATGTGCCAGCGCGCGGCCTTGGCCGTCGCCGTGGCCCCCAAGCCGCGGCTGGTCATCGCCGATGAGCCCGAGACCGGCCTCGATCCGGTGCTTCGGCGCGCGGTGGTCGAGCTGCTGGTCGAGGTCTGTCAGGTGCACGGCGCCGGCCTGCTCCTCATCTCGCACCACGAAGACACCGTCAAAAGGCTGGCGCACGCGGTGATCCGCTTGCCGGGCCGCGGCAGCGACGAGGGGGGCCGATGATCGAGCGCCCGCGCACCGACAAGCTGGTGGTCGACCTGCGCGACCTCCGCAAGACCTTCACCCTCGGCGGCGCCTTCCCCTGGAGCCCCCGGCGCGAGGTCTATGCCGTCGCTGGCGTCAACCTGCAGGTCCGCGAAGGGGAGGTGGTCGCGCTGGTGGGCCAGTCGGGCTCCGGCAAGACCACGGTCTCCCGGGTGATGCTCGGCCTCGAAGAGCCCAGCGGCGGCGAGGTTTGGCTGGACGGCGCGCGATGGGACGGCCTGAGCGAGCGGGCGCGGCGCCCGAGCCGGGTGCGGTTTCAGTACGTGCCCCAGGACGCGATGGGCGCCCTCGATCCGCAGCAGAGCGCCCTGGAGCACGTCGTAGAGACGCTCACCGTGCTCGGCGGGCACCCGCCCAACGAGGCCCACGATCGGGCGATGGCGATGCTCGAGCGGCTCGGCTTGGCGGGCCGCCGCGACGCGCTGCCTCGCGAGATGTCCGGCGGAGAGCAGCGGCGGGTGACCTTGGCGCGGGTGCTCGCGCTGGAGCCCCGCCTCGTGGTCGCCGATGAGCCCACCAGCGGCCTCGACCCCGATCGCCGCGGCTCGGTGCTCGAAGACCTGATCGGAAACCTCCCGCCCAAAGCGGCCTGCGTGCTCGTCACCCACGACATGAGCGAGGCGCGCGACTGGTGCCACCGGGTGCTGGCGATGTTGGCCGGGCGGGTCATCGAAGAGATCGACCTGCACGCTGCTTCCCCGCAGCACCCCTACGCGCGGGTCCTGTTTGACCCCTGGTCCGGGCCGATCCCCAAGGGCCAGCTGCAGGCCGAGGGCTGCCCGTTCCATGGCGACTGCCCCGACGCTTCGGGGGTGCCCGGGGGCCGCTGTCGCGCGGAGCGACCGGAGCTGAGCTTGGTGTCCGCCGCGGGCGCCGCGCCGCACTGGGTGGCCTGCCACGCCGCCGCGCGCGCCGCCGCCTCCGCCCTCCTCCCCGAGGCAGATGGCGCAGGAGGTGCCGCATGACGTCGATTCGACCCAGGGGGGAGCCCGATCGGCCGCGCTCCGCTATGCTTCGGGCGCCGCCGCTTGCCCTTCGCGCCCGAAGCTCGAACGGCGGACGATCCCGCGCCGGTGGCGCGCGCTCCGAGCCCCTCCCCCCGTGTCGCGCCCCCTTTTGCTGCCGAGCCGTCGCTGCTTCACCGCACGGCGCTGCCCCCCTGGAGATGCCATGTCGTCGCTGCTCCTGAGACTCAGCCCAGCGATCATGCTGGTCTGTGCGCTGCCCGCTGCCGCGGCGGATCAGGCGGCCCAGGCCGAGAAGGTTCGCCTCCAAGAGGAGATGCGCCGCCTCGCGTCCAAGAACACCTGGCGCGGCGTGGACGCGGCCTACGTCAAGATGTTGGCCCTCGAGAAGCAGGGCGTCATGCCCGACTACGACGACCACTTCATGGCCGCCGAGGCCGCGCGCGAGCTCGGCCGCATCACCGACGTCTACGATCGGCTGCTCCGGGCCCGGGCCATCAAAAAGGTGGACGCGAGCGAGTCCTGGCTCACCGAGATCGAGGGCGCCTACGGGCGGGTCGAGCTGTCCCGGGACCCGCGCTTCGCCGGCGAGACGGCGCTCACGCCGAGCGAGATGCCCTTCGACCCGGCCCACCGCAACGCCATCGGCGCCGCCCAGCTCTCGCTCACCAGCGGCACCGACTACAAGGGCCTGCTGCCCTTCGGCACCTACACCTTCGGCGACCGCACCTTCGAGGTCAAGCAGGGCGCGCCCAGCGTCAGCATCTACCTGTCCAGCAGCGGCGGCAGCGCAGGCAACCGCACCGCCGGCAAGCGCCGCGACGGCCTGCGCGTCAGCCTCGGCCCGCAGTTCGCCGCGGTGGGCAGCACCAGCGACTCGGCCCTGAGCGGCAACGTCAGCCCCGGCAAGTTCAGCGGGGCGGGCCTGCGCGGCGGCGTGGGCTTCGAGGTGCAGGCCACCAAGAGCATCGGCCTGATGGCCGAGGCCGGCTACCACGGTATGCTCCCCCGCGTGGACAAGGACGACGACGGCGCGATCCCCGCGCAGATCGGCGAGACCAAGGGCAAGCTCAACGCCTTCTACCTCTGGGGCGGCGCGACGTGGTTCCACGACAGCCTCGCGGTCAGCGCCGGGCCCTCCTGGTTCGTGGGCGGCGCCAGCGCGCTCGGCACCGCGCCCGATGGCACGCCCACCGCCGTGGACGGCTCGGTCAAGGCCGGCGGCGCCACCCTCGGCGTCTTCTACGGCTTGTTTGACACCCCCGGGATGTCCCGGTCTCGCAGCGGTGTCAGCCTCATCGGCGGCGCCCACACTGATCTCGCGCGCAGTTACCCTTGGGTACAGCTGGCCTTCACGGTCTCGCCGTCCATCTAAAGGAGACACGGATGATCCTCGCTCTCTGCCTCGCCGCTGTATGGTCTGGCGTCGCGTCGGCGGCTGAAGTCCCGATCTCGGGGCAAGGTCACGCCTACAACCCCGCTTGGTCGGCAGACGGGCAGTGGCTGGCCTTCGAGCTCAACCGCTTTGAAGGCGGCGGCGTCGATCTGTTCGCCGTGAAGATCCAGAACGGCAACGCCGTGGGCTCGCCCACCCAGCTCGTCGTGCCGGGCGGCAGCTCACAGTTCAGCGCGGGCGGGTCCTTCGTGGCCAACCCCACGTGGCTGCCCACCGGCCAGCTCATTTTTGAGGGCTCGGCCTCGGGCGGCACCAACCGCTTGTTCTTCTGGAAGCCCGGCGGCTCCAGCCCGGGCCAGCTCCTCACCTTGCAGCAGGTGGCGGGCGATCTGTCCTGGCCCGCCGTCGCGGGCGACGGCAAGCGCGTCGCCTTCGTGAGCGACGCCACCGGCCAGGGCGACATCTACGTCTGGAACCAGGCCACCAACACCGTTCAGCTCGCGGTCGGCTCGCCGTACTCCGAGGGCGCGCCCAAGTGGTCCACCGACGGCGGCACGCTGGCCTACTCCCGCCAAAACCAAGGCGGAGAGGACCTCTTCTCGTGGACGAGCGGGAACCCCGTGCCCCGGGTTGGCGGCAACGGCGACCAGAGCCGCCCCGCCTGGTCGGGCGCGGCGGTGGTCTTCTTCTCCAACGAGCGCGGCGACGACAAGTGGGACCTCGCGGTCTCTGACAGCGTCGGCCAGAAGCGCACCTTAGCCAAGGAGGTTCGCCTCCCGCTGCGCAGCGCGCCGGCCTTGTCCACCGACCGGAGCTGGGTGGCCTACGGCTTCTCCGACCCCAAGCTCGCCACGAAGATCCGCATCACCAAGGTGGACGGCTCCAAAAGCGTAGACATCGAGACCAACCTCAACGCCGCCGCCGAGCCGGCGCTGGTCACCGCGGGCGGGCGCACCTACCTCGCCTTCACCGCGCTGCCACTCAAGGGCTCGGACTGGCGCCAGCTCCACGTGGTTGACGTGACCGACAAGCTTCAGTAAGCGTCGCCTCACGCAAAGAGGCCGCCGGTCCAGTGGATCGGCGGCCTTTGGCTTTGGGCGGGGAGGCTGCGGCCGGGCGGCCCGCTTCGGCTCAGAACCAGGTGCAGGTCTTGTCGGTGAGGAAGTTGACGGCGGAGTCGGTGGCGCCGCCGCTGCCCATGCGGGTGCCCGAGCTGAAGTACCACTCGCTCTGGCCATCGCGGCGGATCACGCCGTAGCTGCCGCTCCACTGCTCCTCGCCCTCGTAGAGGCCCTCGGGGCAGGTGGTGGCCACCCCGTCGAGGCTCGCCTCCACCGACAGGTTGAGGTCGCAGGTGCCGCAGCCGCCGCCCTCGGCTTCGGTGGCGCGGGTGAGCCAGACCACCTCGCAGTCGCCCTCGCCGAGCTCCTGCCAGCGGTCGTTGGCGAAGAGCACCCAGCGCTCCGTCCCGACCCAAACGCCGTCCTCGTCGCCGCTCTCGGCGTAGACGCCGTAGAAGTAGCTCACGGCGCCGGGCACCGGCAGCTCTTCGCCGTCCGAGGAGGTGACCGTCTGACAGCCGCTGCGGTCCGCGGTGGCGAGCAGATCGGGGAGGCCGGAGGCATCGCCGCCGTCGCCCCCCGAGCCGCCGTCTCCCCCGTCGCCGCCGGGGCCGTCCGCGCCGCCCAGCTCGCCGTCCGTCTTGTCGAACTCTTTGCTGCAGGCCGAGAGCGCGCCGAGCAACAGCGCCGCCGTGCACAGCGTGAGGGAGGAGCGCGCCGGGGAGCGGGTGCGGGTCACGGTGGATCCTTTGGCGAAAGGAGAAGGATTAGAACCACTTGCACTGGTGGGCGGAGCGGAAGCGCAGCGCGCCGTCCTTGTGGTAGCCCTCGCCGACCAGTTTGCCCGAGCCGGCGAAGTACACAAGGGCCGTGCCATCGCTCTGCAGCTTGATGTCGTAGTTGATCTTGCCGGCCCGCCCCTCGCGCTTCTTGAGATCTTCGACGCAGTCGCTCTTGTCGAGCAGGGGCGTGCTCGTCAGCGCGAGCCCATAGTCACACTCCGCGCAGGCCGCGGTGTGGGTGCGCGAGCCGACAAGGCGCCATTCGATGCTGCAGTCTCCGCCGCCCTTGGCCTTCCAGGCGGAGTTGGCCGTGAGCGCCCAGGTCTCGGTGCCGGAGACCGCCGTGCCGTTGACCACGAGCTCGCCGAAGAAGTAGCTGTCGGCGCCGGGGATCGCCGAGCCGCGGATCTCCTCGCAGAGCCCCGTGGCGACGCCGGCGTGGAGGTCCGGCAGGCCGTCGGCGCTCGGGTTCGGCCCCGGGGCAGTGGGGGCGGGCGCCGCGGCGGGGGCTGGCTGCGCGGCGGGGGCGGACGCAGGCCCAACGGCCGGAGCCTCCGGGGCCGCGGCGCCCTCACCGCCTTGGCAGGCGCTCAGCCAAGCGCCGCAGAGCGCCAAGGGCAGGCCGCGGCGGCGGGCAGGCAGGTCGATGGGCGCGGGGCGGGCGTGGCGCATGGGAGGCTCCAGGATGGGGCCAGCATAGCAAGGACCGAGGGGCGCGCGCCGCCGGTCGGTCCGGGCGGCCAGGGCAGGGGAGGGAACCCGGCCTGCGGCGGGCTGTCCTCAGCGCGCGGCCCTCGGCGCGGCCGCCCTGTGGCAGCATCCCGCTGACGCGCGAGGCGCCCGACCGAGCGCGCCCCTTTCGCTGCGCCCGCCCTTGGAGTCCCGCATGCCCCGTCCCCTCCGCCGCGCCGGCGCTGCCCTCGGCGCCGCCCTGTCGCTGCTGCTCGCGCTCTGCGCCGCGCGCCCGGCCCTCGCACAAGATATTGATCTTGGCTACGTTCAGGCGCCTGGCCCCAATGAGGCGCCGGCCCTGTTCATCACGCCACAGAAGGCCGTGGTGTCGATGGAGGTGACGGTCACCGCCGGCGGCCAGACCTACACCTTCAAAAAAGGGGCGTTGCCGGCCGGCAAGGCCGTAAAGCTGGCCTGGAAGCGCGACACCTCGGTGACCGAGGCGGTGGCGGCCGTCTCGGTGGAGTTCGCCGACGGCTATGTCACGGAGCAGTCCGTAGAGATCAGCTATACCTACGGGGGCAAGCTCAGCGTCGATCTCAGCCACGCCCGGGCCGACGTGAAGGCCCGCACCATCACCGTCCGGGTGTCGGCGCCGGTCGAGAGCGCGGAGATCATCGCCTACGGCGCCAAAAAGGCGGTGATCGACAAGCGCGAGGTGCCGCTGTCGGGCGGCCCCGGCGAGATCACCCTGCCCTGGGTCGGCGAGGCCTCCGAGGTGGTGCTGCTGGACATCAACGTGCGCGGCGGGCCCGCCTGGGCCAACTTCACCTACTCCCCGTGGTTCCTCGACATTCCCCACGAGGACGTTCTTTTCGACACCAACAGCGACGTGATCTCCACCGCCCAGGCCTACAAGCTCGACGCCACCTTGCGGCAGCTCCACGAGGTCATCGAGAAGTACGGCGAGGTGGTGCCGGTCAAGCTCTACATCGCCGGCTGCACCGATACGGCCGGCGACGCCGCCCACAACCGGGACCTGAGCAACCGGCGGGCCCGGGCCATCGCCCGCTGGCTCAAGGAGCACGGCTACGACAAGCCCATCTATTTCCACGGTTTTGGCGAGAGCCTGCCGGCGGTCTCGACCGGCGACGGCGTGGACGAGGTGCGCAACCGCCGGGTGCTCTACATGGTCGGCGCGAACCCTCCGCCGGCGAGCGCCGGCGTGCCCGCGGTGTCCTGGACCCCCCTGTAGGTCCCCGGCGGCTCAGGGCGCCGGCGGCGCGGCCTCGTCGGGGTCCGCGGACGCGCCCGGCAGCCCTTCCCCGGGGCGGGCCTCGACGGGAACACCGTCTCCGGGGAGCGCCTCGACCGGCAGGCCGTCCCCCGGCGGAGCTTCGACCGGCAGGCCGAGCTGGCGTCGGGCGCGGGCGCGGGCGGCGCGGTCCTCGGGTGCCTCGGGTGCCTCGGGCGTCCCGGTGCCCAGCGCGGTGAGCTCGGCGGCGGCGACGGCCTCCAGGAGCGCCCGCTCTTCGGCCTTGTTGACGCGGTGCAGGCCATAGACGGCGAGATCCACCTGGCGCGACAGGCGGTCGGGCGCCTTGTCGGCGGCGGCGCGGAGCTGCTGGAGGGCGCCGTCGAGGTCGGGGCCCATCACCCGCGGCACCACCGCGAGGCTGAGGCCGCGGGAGAGGGCGCCGGTGCCGTCGGCGTCGTTGCCCGAGAGCGCGAGCGTGCGGGCGCCGAGCGCGTCGATCGCCGCGAAGTCCAGCGACATGCCGGGGCCGCGGGCCAGGGCCAAGCGGGACCAGGCGATGCTGGTCCAGCGGAGGCAGTCGAGCTGGTCGCCCTGGATTTGGGCCACCGCCTTCGGGGTCACCCGACCGCCGGCGGCCGCCACCTGCCCCGAGAAGGCCGGCTGCAAGGACAAGCACCGCAGGCCGAACTCCCGGGCGGTGCCGTAGTCGGTGAGGGGGTCGGCTGTGCCCAGATCGGCGCGCAGCACGTAGGCCCGGGCGAGGCGCCCGAGCACCCGGGTGTCGTCGGGGTCGATGCCCGAGGCGTCGAGGTAGGCCTGGATGGCGGCCTCCAGCTGCCCCGGCTCGGCCCGCTTTTTGTAGAGGGCGTCGGCCCGTCGGAGGCTCCGCTCCACCGGATCGCGCCCGCCGCGCTGCAGCGCCGCGCAGCCGGTGGCGGCGGCGCCGACGAAGATGCCCACGGCGAGGCCGATCCGTCGTGCCCAGCGGCTCGGGGTGCTCATCCGGTCGGCCTCCTCGCGGCGGGTGGGTGGCGCGCGCACCAGGGCCGGCGCGTCGAGGGGCCGCCTATCCCTTGGCGCCGTGCGCTGGGCGCCGAACGGGCGCAGGGCCCAGGGAGGGCCGCGTCCTGGGCCCCCAAGGCGGCCGCCGGTGGGTTATCGGTCGGGGCGCGCGGGGGGGCTGAGCCCTTTCGCGGCGACGACGCCCGGATGGTGGAATGGTAGACACAGGGGCCTTAAAAGCCCCTTTCCGGTTCGGAAGTGCCGGTTCGAACCCGGCTCCGGGCACCTTTGACAGCAGGCCCGCTGCTCGGCGGCGCCGCGTCCCTTCGTTGACGCCTCGCGTATCGGAGCCGGCCGACAGATGGGCACCATTATTGGAATCGATCTGGGCACGACCAATTCCTGCTGCGCCTTCATGGAGCGCGGGGAGCCTCGGGTCATCATCAACGAAGAGGGCGGGCGCACCACGCCCTCGGTCGTCGGCTTCGCCAAGGACGGCGAGCGGTTCGTCGGCGAGATCGCCAAGCGGCAGCTCGTGGTCAACCCCGAGTCGACCGTCTACGCGATCAAGCGCTTCATGGGGCGCCGCTACCGCGAGTGCCGGGCGGACTTCGCCTTGGTCGGCTACCCCATCGTCGAAGGGGGCAGCGGCGAGTGCGCGGTCGAGGTGCAGGGCCGCCTGTTCAGCCCCCGCGAGCTCAGCGCCTTTGTGCTCCAGAAGCTCAAGAAGGCGGCGGAGGACTTCCTCGGCGAGCCGGTGACCGAGGCCGTCATTACGGTCCCGGCCTACTTCACCGACAGCCAGCGCCAGGCGACCCGGGACGCCGGCACCATCGCCGGTCTGGACGTGCTCCGCATCATCAACGAGCCGACGGCCGCCGCGCTCGCCTACGTGCACGACCGACGAAAGTCCAGCACGATCGCGGTCTATGACTTTGGCGGCGGCACCTTCGACGTCTCCATCTTGCACGTGGAGCGCGACGTCGCCGAGGTCAAGGCCACCCGGGGCGACAACCAGCTCGGCGGCGCCGATCTCGACCGTCTGCTGTTCGACTGGCTGAGCCAGCAGTTCCAGCGCGAGAACGGCGTGCCGCTGCCCTCCGACCGGGTGGTGGTCCAGCGCCTGCGGGACGCCGCCGAGCGGGCCAAGCTGGAGCTCTCCACGGCCACCAGCACCGATGTGCAGCTGCCCTTCTTGTTCGTGGACGCCGCTGGGCCCCACCACCTGCAAGTGACCGTCACGCGCGCCATCTTCGAAGACCTGATCGCCGGCTTGGTCGAGCGCACCCTCGCGGAGTGCCGCGCCGCGCTGACCGACGCCAAGATGTCGGTCGACCAGATCGACGAGGTGGTGATGGTCGGCGGCTCCAGCCGCATCCCGATGGTGCAGGAGCGGGTCAAGGCCCTGTTCGGTCGGCCCCTCAACAAGGGCTTCAACCCCGACGAGGTGGTGGCGGTGGGCGCCGCCGTTCAGGCCGGCATGCTCGAGGGCGACGTCAAGGGCGTCACGCTGCTGGACGTGACCAACTTCTCCCTCGGCATTGAGGTCAAGGGCGGCCAGTTTGGGCGCTTGATCCCCAAGAACACCACGCTGCCGGCCATGGCCCGTCGGCAGGTGAGCACCGTGGTCGACAACCAGCGCAGCGTGAAGATCCACATCCTCCAAGGGGAGTCGCCGGTCGCGCGCGAGAACGTCAGCATGGGCGAATTCGAGCTGAACAACATTCAGCCGGCCCCGCGGGGCCTGCCCCGCATCGAGGTCACCTTCCAGATCGACGCCAACGGCATCGTCGACGTGACGGCCCGCGACACCCGCTCGGGGCTCAGCGAGCAGGTGCGGATTGACGCGCCCGCGGGCATCTCCAAGGCCGATCTGGAGCGGCTGACCGCCCAGCACGCCGATCTCGCCGCCGCCGACGCCGCGGCCCGCGAGCTCAAGGCGGTCCGCGCCACCATTGAGGGGCAGATCGTGTCGCTCGAGGGCCTGCAGCGCGCGCACCAGGGGGTCCTGCACCGCTCGGACCTCGACGGGCTGGACCAGGCGCTCAAGCGGGCCCGCATGGCCTTGCTCAAAAGCAGCGACCCGTCCAACCTCAAGGAGCTGGCGGACTACCTGCAGCGCGTCCAGAAGCACGTGCGCGCCCGCGTCTGAGCGCTGGTCGCTGGTCGCTGGTCGCTGGTCGCTGGTCGCTGGTCGCTGGTCGCTGGTCGCTGTCGCTGGGCGCTGGGCGCTGGTCGCTGGTCGCTGTCGCTGGTCGCTCAGTGCGCAGTAGTGGGGGCCGTCGGGCTCAAAAACGAAGAACCCCGCCCAGGTTTCCCGGGCGGGGCGCTTTGCTCGTCTTCTCTTCGCTCGTCTTCTGCGACGCTCATTCGAGAGAGGAGATCGCTGACGGTGGATCGATGTTCGTTTGAGAGAGTGGAGCTGAGGGGGCTCGAACCCCTGACCCCCAGAATGCCATTCTGATGCTCTCCCAACTGAGCTACAGCCCCATGAGGCCGCGTCTGCCGGTTGTCAGCGATGTCAAGTCAAGGTGGCGTTGCCGCCCCCTTGGTGGTCGCCTGTTATCGTGGACCCTCGGCCCTGGCAAGGCCGGCCGCGCAGGTTTTTCCGCGGGGCGCGCCGCGGGGGGCTTCGATGAGAATGGCGTGCCATGGCGGATCGGGCGCCCGGATCGGCCGAGCTCAGGGCGAGCCCGCGCCCTCTGGCCCGCTGCCCTCGGCGCCGCTCGCCTCCTCCGCGCCGGCCTCAGCGCCCACCACGCCCTCTAAGGCGCGGATCTTCTCGTCCAGCTCGCTGAGCCGGGCGACCCCCCGGGCCACGCCGGGGTGGCTGAGCTCGCCGCCCTCTTGCAGGCGCCGGACCTCCCGGCCGAGCTTTTGGTACATCTGGTCGCGATCCTTCCGGAGGGTGCGCAGCTCCAGGCGGTTGCGGCCCTCCGCCGCGGCCCGCTCGACCTGGTGCTTGCCCCGGCCGAGCATGGCGCGCACGAGCCCGCCGAGCGCGTCGCGCACCGCCCCTTCGTTTCCCGGCAGGGGGCTCCCGCCGGCGGTGGCCTCGGGCTGCGCTTTGTCGTCTGGGCTGCTCGCCATCTCCACTCCATGAACGGGGGCCTGCGCAGCCCCAAGGGTTGTCGCGGCCCAGAGCGCCGCGGGCGGGGGCCTCAGTGCGCGGCGCCGGGCTTGGCGCGGGCGTTCCAGAGGCGAAGGGTCAGGGCGAAGCCCAGGGCGCTCACCGGCACCATCAAGGCCGGCCACCAGATCCAGCTCGCCGGATCGGTCGCCGGCCCGGTGAAGCTGCCGTCGGCGGCCAGCTGCTCGGCGGGGAGGGCGATGGCGTAGGAGAAGCTCATCACGCCGGTGCCGAGGTAGACGAAGCCGTCGATGATGCCCACCGCGACGCCCACGTTGCGCCGCCCGCCGAAGTCCATCGAGGCCGTGCCCGACAGCATGCCGTGCACGCCGATGACGGCGGTGGACAGCACCAAGACCAAGATCCCGACCGCAGCGGGCACCTGGTACACAAAGCACAGCAGCAGCGCGCCGACCAGCATCACGCCGTAGAGCAGGGCCGCCACCGGGCCCCGGCGCGACTGGAACAGCCGGTCGGAGATGACGCCGGCCACCACGCCGCCGAGGATGCCGGCGCAGCAGAGCAACATGCCCCAGTTGTCATAGACATAGCTGGACTTGAGGTGCAGGGCCGCGTCGGTCTGTCGGGCGAAGGTGCGGAACCACTGCATGATGGCCTGGCGCATAAAGCCCGAGCAGAACTCGACCAGCGCGATGGTCACGACGACGGGGTTGCGGAGCATCTGCTGAAACACCGCCACCGCGCCCAAGCGGGGGCCGTCGTCGGTGGCGTCGCCGGTGTCGAGCTCGCCCAGACCGGCCTCTGCTGGGCTGTTCTCGACGATGAGGCTGACCACCACCAGCATCAGGCCGAGCAGGGTGGCGGGCACCAAAAAGACCCAGGGCACGCTGCTGAGCTCCAGCACCATGCGCCCGACGTCGAAGGCGAAGTAGACGCCCAAGGAGATGAGGATGCCGAAGATGGCCCCGAAGACGCCGCGCTCCTTGAGGTGGAACCACGGCGCATTGGCCTTGACCACCGCCACCGCCCCAAAACTCTGGAAGTACATGTTGAGGCTGTAGAGCAGGGCGTAGAGCAGGATGAGGTTCTGGCTCAAAAAGTCGTAGGCCACGCCATGATCGCGGAGCTGGATGGCGCCGAAGCCCATGAGCAGGTTGGTGAGGCCCGCCCCGGCGGCCGCCGTCAGGATGGCCTTTTTGCCGCCGAAGCGGTCGGTGAGCGGCCCGTTGATCACGAAGCTGATGCCGTAGACCACGGTGCCTGCGCCGAAAATGACGCCGAAGTCAGCGTTTTGCATGAGGGCTTCGCCGGCGGCGTCCCGCATCCCGGAGAAGGCGCCCTTGGCGACCTCGAGGTTGTACCGCGCCATGTAGAGGAAGGCGTAGGTGACGCCCAGCGGCAGCCAGTTGAGCACCCGTCGGCGGACGAAGGCGGCGCTGTGCTCGACCCCGCGCACCTTGGGCAAGGTGCTGATGACCACGCCCACGACGACGAGCAGCAGCAGGATCGGCGTGGCGCGGCCGGCCACCTCTTGGAGGATCTCGGCGGTGCCGCGGGGCGCGGGGTCCGCCCAAGCGGGCCCGGCCAACAAGCCGAGGAGGGCGGTCAGCGCGGCGCTCCGGAGCAAGGTCGCCCCACTTAGCGGGGCCCAGGCGGGCGTGGGGCGCGGGGCCGCCGCGGGGCTCAATGCGGGGGCGGGTCGCGGGGCGGGCTTGGGCACAGGAGCTCCAGCGCTGCCGGCGGCGGCGTTCGGGGGACGGCGGGACCCTAGCACAAGGCGCGGGCCGGATGGAGCGCCGCGCGGGAGATCCCGGCAGGTGCGCGCCCTCTGCCGCTCAGGCCGTCGGGGCTGGCTCGGCCAAGGCCGCGCGGATGGCGGCCTCCAGGCCGATCGCGGCCTCGGCCGTCAACGGGCCCTCCAGGCGCCAGCGCACCGCGCCGTCGTCGCCCACCAGCCAGGTCTGCGGCACCTTGTCGAAGGTGACCGCCAGCGCGTCAAAGAAGTCCGTGGGCTCGACGCCGAGGGCCACCACCGCCGAGGGCCACCGCAGGCCGTGGCCGGCGCCGAACTGCTCGACGTGGTGAACGATGTCGTCCTCGTCCCCCCGGGGGTCGAAAAGATCCCAGGAGACGCCAAAGACGCTGAGCTGCCCCGCCCATCGGGCCTCCACCGCGCGGAGCTCCGGCAGCTCTTCGACGCAGGAGATGCACCAAGTGGCCCAGTGAGCGACGAGCCGCAGACCACCTCCGGGGCGGAGGAGGGCCTGCAGCGCGTCCAA
>CANHON010000030.1 GCA_947462115.1 Deltaproteobacteria bacterium
GGTACGCACTTGAGACAGATCGACAAACATGGTCTTCCTCCGGTTGTTTCACCCGTCTGGCTTCTGCCCGGGCGCTGAGCACACAGCAACTGTATCCCAACCGTGTTCACCGTCCACCGTTTGCACATGGATTTTGTGTACAAGCCCGGCCTCGGGGCCAGAAAAAGGCGACAGCCCGAGCGCGAGGCCCGGGCTGTTCGGTGAGGCTGACTTGCAGCAGGCTATTTTCGACGACGCTGGAGCAGGGCGAAGGAGAGCAGCCCAAGCGCGGCCAGCGCGGCCGATCGGCGGGACCCGGCGGCGGTGCAGGCGCAGCCGCTGGCGTCATCTTTGGGATCGCCGTCGAGCGCGCTGTCTTCGGCGCCGTCGCCCCCAAACTCCCCGGTGCCGTCCACGCCGGCCGCCGGCGCGCACTCGGTGTCGTCGGCCGCGATGGGCCCGAGGCAGGCGAGCTGGTTGACCGCCATCGGATCGCCCTCGCTAGTCGTCCAGATGCTGCCGTCGAGCCCGAAGGCGATGGCCTCGCCCTGATCTTCGGCGGGGGCCGGCAGCCGCTCGGGCGCAGAGGTCCACCAGTCGCCGGGCGCGCAGGGGGGGACCCGCCACAGCAGCACTTGGCCGTAGGTGCGGATGGCGATCGCCGTGCCGTCGGCGGCGTAGGCGCCGCTGGTGGTCATCCGCTCCCCGTTGTTCTCGCCGTCGATGATCAGGGTGCCGCGGCGCTCCATCACCGGCACGTCCTCGGCGGTGATCTCGACGCCGAACATGTCGCGCAGCTCGGTCATCGGCGCGTCGTAGACGCCGCAGACGCCGTCCTCGGCCTTGGTGACCAGGGTGATCTGCCCGGTCTTGGGGTGCACGAGCAGGGTCTCGGCGTCTTGGCCGCCCTCGGGGTAGCGCAACAAGAAGGTGGCCACGCGCTCGGCCGGGGCGTTGCGGGCGGGCTCGCGGACCACGAAGATGCTGATGTAGGGCCGCAAGGCGAGGTTGTCGCCGATGTCGCCGATGAACAAGCAGGGGCGGTCGAGGTCGTCGGGGCAGGGGCCCGGCGCCAGATCCTCCCAGTCGATGAAGGTGGCGTCCGGCACCTCGCTCACGCCCTGCTCACCGTCGAGGTTGAAGGCCTCGACGCGGCGGTCGCCGCCCGAGTCGTCGTGGGTGTAGAAGACGCCCGGACGGGTCCGGGAGACCGCGAGGCCGCTGCTCTCGTCCGTGCGCACGTCGTCGAGCAGCACCGCGCCGGCCGAGGCGCTCCAGCCCTCGCAGGACTGGGCGACCGCGGTCTGGGGCGCCGCAATCGCGGTGACGAGCACGCCGACAATGAGCACCAGCGGGGTTCTTTCGCGGTGGGGCTGCGGAGCGAGGAGGCGTCGCGGGGGTTGGCTGGCCATGGGCGCTCCGCGACCGCCGAGCCCGGGGTCGCCTGTGGGGGACGGCACCATAGCGCGGGCTGGGCTGCCTGGCTGGGCGCGGACCGCGGGCTCAGGGCGCGTCGGGCAGGCGGCGCAGCACCAAGGGCTCGGCGCCGGGCGGCCCCATCAGCATCATGGTGGGCTCGGGCACGGTGAAGCGGAGCGGCTGCTTGCGGCCCCGCGCGTCGGTGGCCTCGACCAGGGCGCTGAGCCCGACGCTCTCGACGACCGTGTAGCTGAGCACGTCGGCGGCGCCCCCGAGGCGGGACTCGATGCGGCCGGGCCCGATGGTGAAGGTGTTTTGGGGCAGGGCGGCCAGCAGGCGGCGCATGCCGGTGAGCTCCGCGCTGTTGGGCTCGAGCGCCGCGCGCATGCGGGCGTCGAAGACCTGGGCCCGGGCCTCGGGGCTGAGGCGGGCCGCCTCCATCTGCTCGACGGTGGGCTCGGCCGCTTGGAGGGTGAGCTCGACCATGAGGATGGTCTCGGCCTGGGTGGCGGGCCCGAGCAGCTGCCAGCGGCCGATCATCAGGGCCGCCGCCGCGCGGGGCTGGCCCACTTGCGGGCCCGAGGTGTCGTGCACCGGGGGACGGACGCCGACGGCTGGGCCTGCCGCCTCCGCGGCCGTGGACATCAGGAGCACCAGCACGAGCAGCACGGGGCGCTCCAGGCGAAGGGGAGGGCGGGCTCAGACCACCCGGCTGTAGAGGCGCTCATGGGCGTGGCGCTCGCCGCCGCGCTCGACCACCGTGCGGAGGCGCAGGGCGTCCCCCTCGACGGCCAAGGAGCGGGTGATGTGCGCGCCGTTGAGCATGAGCTCTTGGAAGGCCGCGACCTCGCCGTCCCGGCTCCAGGACAAGGAGCCCTGGCTTGGAATGTCGATGAGGACGCGATCTTCGACCGGGATCACCTCGAGGGTGGGGCCGAGGTCGAGGGCGGGGTCGAGCTCAGCGGGGGCCGGGGCGTCGGGGTCATCGACGCTCCAGGTGCCGGCGAGCTCATCCATGCGGTCGTCTTCGGTGAGCGCGGCGGGGCCGAGCAAGCCGAGGGCGGCGGCGACAACCAAAGGGTGTGCGCTGATCTTCATGCAGCGCATCTAAGGCGCGGAGGGCGCGCGGCAAGGGCGGGGTGACGGGACGTGACTTTTCGGGGCCCCGTCGGCGCCGACCCCGGGCTGGGCTGGGGGTTAGGCGTCGGGCAGGCCCGCGCCGGCTGCCCCGCCCGGGGTGGGCTTCGGCGGCGGTGCGCGGCGAAGCGCCGTGGTGGAGGCCATCTTGACGAAGCTCGGCGCACGCGCGCTCCTCGGTGTCACGGCGCTCCGCTCGCTCGGCGCGGCCGGCGCGCTCTGGGCCCTCGGCCTCGCCCCCGCCTGCGCGCCCAAGGCCCAGCCGCCCGCGACCCCCACCGGGGTGGAGCCGGCCCTGTCGCCGATCTTGCCGGCGGCGGTGGCGCCCCTCTACGCCCTCGGCGAGATCGTGCCGCGGGATCCGCTCGTTCGCTCCACGGTCGAGGCCGGCGGCCTGCCGTGGGTGGAGAGCCTCTCGGGCGCGGCGGGGCGGCTGGCCATGGGCGCGGACGGCCCGCCGGATCTGGTCAGCGCGCGCTGGGCGGCCACGCGGGCTGGCTATCCCTATGACGTGCAGCAGGTAATTGTCGGCGAAGAGGTGGCCGGGGGCTACCCCACGGGCCTCGCCGAGCTGATCCGCCAAAAGCTGCGTCCCGGCGACCAGATCGGCCTGGCCCGCGCCCGCGTCCTCGAGCGGGACCGGTGGGTGGTCATCATCGGCCGCCCGGCGCTGCAGCTGCCGGACTTTCCGCGGGAGCAGCGCCAAGGGGCGGTGCTGCAGCTCGCCGCCGATCGGCCGGGACGCTGGACCTTGGTGAGCCCGGTGGGCGTCATTCACGAAGGCGCGCTGCCGGTGGCGGCGGTGCTGGACCTCGATGGCGAGTGGTGGCTGCACATCGAAGGTGTGGAGGGCCGGCTCGGCTTGCCGCTCTACGTCGATATTCCCACGCCGGCCTCCTCCTTGGTGGGCGACGCCCCCCGCGGGCTCAAGGGGCCCCAGGACGCGGAGGCCGCCGTGCTGCAGATCCTCGGCGATGTGCGTGAGGCCTTCGGCGCGCCGGCGCTGCAGGTCGATCCCACCCTGCGGGCCCTGACCGCCCATCCCCTCGAAGCGCTGCAGGCCGGCCAGCTCGATCATGGCGCCGCTGAGGCCCGGCTGCGGGCGGCCGGCTTCTTGGTGGGCCCCTCGCGGGTGCTGAGCTGCAAGGCGACCGACGCCGCGGTCTGCATGGACAGCCTGCTCCGGGCGCCCGACGCCCGCTCGGCCCTGCTCGACCCCACCGCCGCCGTGGTGGGCCTGTCTCTCGTGGTGTCCACCGAGGGCCTGGCCCTGGTGCTGGCCCTGACCGGCGGCTGAGCGGGTCCGGGCGGTCCGCGGCGCCGGCCGCCTCGCTGGAGCGCCCTGCCGGGTCCTGCGGTGAAACACCTGATAACACACCGAAACACACTGAAGCGCACCGCATAACACGGTGAAACACTGCGATGGACCAGATGTTTGGGGCAAACATGGGCGGGTGGGGCCAGCGATCTCGGTGGGGAGCCTTGGGGGCGGCGGCGCTGCTGTGGGCGGGCGGCTGCGCTGGCGGGCCCCGCGGGGCCCCGGTCACGGCGGTGTCCTCGACGCCCCGGCCGGCAGAGGTGCGCTTTCGTCCGGCCGATCCGCCGCCGGGCCACGACGCCCGCCTCGTCGGCGCCATCCCCAACGCCCGCTGGGACGCCGGGCTCGACCGGGCGGCCGAGGAGCTGGTCGCCCGCATGGCGGGCCGAGACGCCCGCTTGGAGCCCCGGCTCACCAGCCGGGTGCTGTCGATGGTGGGCTACCCGGCCCAGGTCCGGACCTTCACCTTGATCAACGGGGGCGCCTTCCCCGAGGCCATCATCGAAGAGCTGATCAACGTCGGGGAGGGCGATCCCGTCGATATCGGGCTGGGGCAGCGCTGCTGGGGGGACGGCCTGTGCTTGTGGCTGGTGGCGGCCGGCGTGGCCCGGGCCTCGGCCGACCCCATGCCCCGCGATCTGCCCATCGACGGCACCCTGAGCGTGCGGGTCGACACCGATCGACTCGGGGAGCTCCGGCTGTTCTTGGCGGGGCCGGACGGGCCGGTCGAGGAGCTGGAGATGAGCCCCGGCGTCAGCCGGCACGTGGATCGGTTCCACGGCCCCGGCGAGTACCGGGTGGAGGTGGTGGCCGATCACCGGGGCGTCGCCCAGGTGCTGCTGCTGTTCTCGGTCTTCGTCGAGACCCCGGTGCCCGATCCCGGCCGCCTCGCCGTCCGGGACCTGCCGCCGCCGGACCCCGTGCTCGCCGAGGCCGAGCTCTATGACGCCCTCAACGCCGTTCGCGCCGCCCACGGCCTGCGCCCGGTCCAGCCCTTCGCGCTGTTTGAGACGCCGGCCCGCGAGCACTCCGCGTTGATGGCCGCCGCCGGCGCGGTCCGCCACCGCTTGCCGGGCCGACCGGGCGGGGTGCCGGAGGCCGCGACCAACCTCGCCTTGCCCCGCGCCAACTTCTTCGAGAACGTGGCGGCCGCCTACACCGCCGACGAGGCGGCGGCCCTGGTGGAGGGATCACCCGGGCACCTCCGCAACCTCCTCTGCGAGCCCTGCACCCACGCGAGCATCGGCGTGGCGCTCGAGCCGGTGCTCAGCCGCACCCCGCGGCTGTTCGTGACCTGGGAGCTCTTGGAGTTCCCCCAAGGTCAGCCGCTGCGGATCATCCGTGAGCGTTGAACGCACGCCTTCCGTGGGCCAGCCCGACCGGGCCGCGACGGCGCCAGCGGTGCGCTTCGTCGGGCTCGGCCTGCGGTGGGCGGGGGCCGCCGCGCCGCTGATCGACGGCCTCGATCTGGAGCTCCCGGCCGGCCGGGTCAGCGCGCTCGTGGGCGCGAGCGGCTGCGGCAAGTCCACCCTGCTGCGCCTCGCCGCCGGCCTGCTGGCGCCGTCTGCGGGCGAGGTGCGGCTGGAGGGGCCGCCGCTGGGCCCCGGTGGCCGGGCTTTTGTCTTCCAGAGCCCGAACCTGCTGGCCTGGCGGACCGTCGAAGACAACGTGTCGCTGCCGCTTCAGCTACAGGGTAGGTCGGAGCCCGCGGCGGTTGAGGCGGCCCTGTCGGCGGTGGGCCTGCTCGGGGCCCGGGCCTTGCTCCCCCGGGCGCTGTCGGGCGGCATGCGCATGCGGGTGAGCCTCGCCCGGGCGCTGGTGACGCGGCCCTCCCTGCTGCTGCTCGACGAGCCCTTCGGCGCGCTCGACGCCATCACCCGCCGGTCTCTGCACGGGGTCTTCGCCGCGGCCTGGGCCGAGCGCGGCGCGACGGTGCTGATGGTGACCCACGACATCGAAGAGGCCGTGCTGCTCGCTGATCGGGTGGTCGTGCTCGGCGGGCAGCCCCTGTCGGTGCGGGCGGTGCGCGACATCCCCGGCGACCGGCCGCGCCCCGACAGCGCCCGCTATGCGCCGGCCGCCATCGAGGCCGTTCGGGCCTTGGAGGCGGCGCTATGAGCGGGACCCCTGCGCGGTCGATGGCGCTGCCGGCGGCGGTGGCCGTGGGGGTGCTGGTCGCCTGGGCCGGCCTCGCGTCGCGGCTGCCCGAGGTGCTGCTGCCGGGGCCGATCAGCGTGGCGCACGCTGTTGTCGACAGGTGGGAGCTGCTTGGCCGGTCTGCGCTCAGCACCGCGGGCAGCGCCGGGCTCGGCCTGCTGATCGGCTCGGCGGTGGGGCTCGGCCTCGGCGTGGGCTTCTTGTGGAGCCGGGCGCTGGAGCTCGCCGTCTATCCCTACGCGCTGCTGCTTCAGACGCTCCCGGTGGTGGCGGTCGCGCCCCTGCTCGTGGTGTGGCTCGGCTACGGCGCCCCGGTGGCGGTGGCCTCCGCTGCGCTCGTCAGCTTCTTCCCGATGCTGA
Source organism: Deltaproteobacteria bacterium (assembly GCA_947462115.1). Classification (GTDB taxonomy): domain Bacteria; phylum Myxococcota_A; class UBA796; order UBA796; family UBA2385; genus JAEUKK01. The sequence goes on from CANHON010000030.1 coordinate 6,371, forward strand.
CCGCTGCCCATGTGGGCCTGCTGGGCGTCGATCCCGAGCAGGTGGAGCTGTTTCGCCTCTACGGCGCGAGCCGCCTGCAGGAGCTGCGCTGGCTCCGCGCACCTTCGGCCTTGCCGGCGGTGTTTGCCGGCCTCCGCACCGCGGCGGGCCTCTCGGTCATCGGCGCGATCGTGGGCGAATTCGTCGGCAGCAACGGCGAGCCGCCCTCATTGGGCTACCTCGTCCTCCGCTCGGCCCGCTCGGCCGACACCGCCTTGACCTTCGCGGCGGTGATCGCGGCGGCCTGCCTCGCAGGCGTGGTTTACTGGGCGGCGCGGACCGCAGAGGCGCGGCTGATCGGCCCCTGGCACCCTGGGCAGGGCGGCGGGCGGGCTTAGGCCGCGGGACCGAGGATGGGAAAATGACCTTCTCCGAGCGATTTTCGACGATGTGGGCCCCGGTGCTCTTCAGCCTCGCGGCGGTGGGCTGCAGCGGCGCGCCGGCGCCCGGGCCGAGCGCGGGCCAGCCGATCCGGCTCGCGCTGAATTGGCTGCCCGAGCCGGAGTTCGGCGGCTTCTACGAGGGCGTGCTGGGCGGGCACTACGAGCGGGCCGGCTTCGCGGTGGAGATCATCCCCGGGGGTCCGGGCGCGCCGACCTTGGAGCTGCTCGCCAGCGGGCAAGCCGAGGTGGCCATCTCCGCGGGCGACGATCTGCTGGTGAAGCGCAGCCGCGGCGTCCAGGCCCTCGGGGTGTGGGCCGCCTTCCAAAACACCCCGATGGGGCTGATGGTTCACGCCGAGAGCCCCGTGCTGCGCATCGAAGACGTGCCGGCGGGCGCGGAGATCGCCATCGAGGTCGGCGGGCCCTTCCAGACCTTCCTCTGGGCCCGCCAAGGCTGGGAGGGCAAGGTGAAGGCGCTGCCGGCCGCGGGCAGCGTCGGGCCCTTCCTGGCCGACCCCGCGCGCATCCAGCAGGCCTACATCACGTCAGAGCCCTGCGTGGCCCGTGGAAAAGGGGCTGAGGTGCGCTTCCTTGGCGCAGGGGAGGTGGGCTGGAACCCCTACGGCACCCTCGTGGCCGTGGCCGATCCCGCGCCGGCCTGGACCGATGACTTCGTGGCGGCGACCCAGGCGGCCTGGGAGGCCTACATGGCCGATCCCGCGCGGGCGAACGCGGAGATCGCCCGGAAAAATCCAGAGCTGAGCGCCGAGATCCTGAGCTGCGTGACCGAAGCCCAGCGTCCCTTCTTGGTGGGCGAGGACGGGCTCGGCGCCCTGCGTCCAGAGCGCTTTGATGCGATGGCCAGCACCTTGTCGTCGCTGGGCCTGCTGCCGCCGGGGGCCACGGGCGCCGCGGCGATGCGGCCCCGCGGGGCGGCCCAGCCGTGAAGGGCCGCGAGCCGGCGGGCGCGCTCGAGGCGCCGGTCCCGCTCGTGTCGGTGGTCTCGCTCGTCTCGCTCGTCTCCCTGTCGGAGCGGCGGGTCTTGCAGCGGGCGGCGGCGGGCGACGCCGAGGCGATCGAGGCGCTGTGGTGGGACTGGCGCAGCCCGATCTGGACCTGCCTCGGCCGCTGCTTCAGCGCTCCCCGCGCGGCCGCGGGCCTCGACGCCGTCCGCAAGGGCCTCGGCCCCGGGCTCGCGGGGGTGCCGGTGACCTCGGCCCCCGGGGCGGTGGTGGGCGCGCTCCTGCTGCGCTGGATCGTCGAGAACAGTGACCTGGATGATGTTTCAGGTGTTTCAGTCATCCAGCCGCCGCGGGGCGGTCCGGCCGCTGGCCTCGGCGCGCTCCCGCCCCGGCTGCGCGTCGGCCTGCTCCTGCCGGTGCTGTTCGGCGCCCCCGCCGAGGAGCTGGCCCGGCTCGCCGGTCAGCCCTGGTTCGCGGCGGCCGCGGAGCGCGCCCGTCGGGCGCTGCCGGAGCTGTGGGCGTCGGAAGATCCGGCGCAGCTGTTGATCGAGCCGCCGCCCGCCGCCGCGCCGCGCCGCGCCGCGCCCCCCCTGCCGCTGCGGCCCCGGGCGGCCCTCGGCTTGGCGGTGGCGGTCGCCGCGCTGACGGCCCTGGCGGCGGCCAGCACCGAGCCCGCCCCCTTGGCGCCCGCCGCCGATCCCTGCTGGCAGGCCGACGCCCGGCTGCTGAGCGGGCAGCCCGAGGGCCTGCGGGCCGCGCTCGCCGAGGCCGGCGCGCCCCGCTGGGCGGGCGATCTGTCGGCGCCGCCCGGCTGGGTGCTGATCGGGGCGGTGCCGCCGAGCGCCCCCGGCGGCCCCACCGCCTGGGTGATCGAGCGGGCGGGCGCGCGCGCGACCCTGCTGCGCGGCCCCGGCCCAGCCCCGCGGCCCACCGGCCCCGCCGCCCTCCGGCCCGACGGGCTCGTGGCGCTGCGCGGCGAGCTGGGCCTGGAGCTGCGGTGGTCCGAGGGCGGCGACAGCCTGCGCCTCTGCGCGGTGGGCGCCGAAGATCCCGAGCCGGTAGAGGGCGCGGCCCGCTGGTTCTGGCAGCGGCGCTAAACGGAGTGCGGAAAACAACGTAGTGTTTCAGGCCGGCGGGGCGGCCCCCTCGGGGCGGTCCAGTCGGTCGAGGGCGGCGCGGACCGCGGAGAGCTGAAGCGGCGGGTTGAGGCAGGTGATCCGCGGATCGTTGCCCTGCGTCGGGCCCAGGTACAAGATCGGGGCGCTCGGGTAGCGGGCGCGCAGGCGGGTGAGGGGCGGCAGCCGGCCGTTCTGCGCCGCCTCGGCGTCGAGCACCAGGACCGCGGCCTCGCCGAGCTGCTCCATCGCGGCGTCGAGGGCGCCGAGGCTCTCGATCCGGTGGGCGGGCCGCGGCGCGATCGCCTCGACCAGCAGCGCGTGGAGATCGGGCTCGTGCACGCCGATCAGGGCGTGCCGCAGGGGCGATTGGGTCGGCAGATCGATGGACCAGCCCTCGCCCTCGGGCAGCGAGCGGAGCTGGCCGCCCTGGGCCCGGAGCGCGCGATCGAGGGCCGTCAGGCGCGGGAGGTCGCCGGCGGCGCCGCCAGCCGCGCGGCGGAGCTCGATCCGCGCCGGCGCCTCGGGGGGCGCGTGCAGGCGCCACGCGCTGGGCGGGAGCAGCCGGGCCGCGGCGCCCAGCAGGCCGAGGGCGGGGCCCGACAGCGCCGCCAGCCGGTCGCCGAGGCTCGGCGCTGCTGGATCGGGCGGGGAGAGCGGCCGGTGCGGACCGAGCAGGGCGGCAAGCGGCTCCTCCGGGAGCCCGACCCGCGGGGCGGCGGCTTGGCCGGAGGGGCCGGCGGCGCCGGCGACCGCCTGGGTGAGGGACAGCAGGCGCTGGCCGACCGCCTGGACCCGCTGCAGCGGCAGGTGCTGGGCGGCCGGCGCGGCCCGCAGGCCCATCTCGGCCTGGCCGAGGATCACCATCAGCGCGTTGTTGAGCTCATGGAGCAGCACGGAGCCCAGGCGCTCGGCGGCGGCGAGGCGCAGGCCCTGGGCCGGCCCCGGGCGGCTGATGCCGAGCCACAGCACCCAGCCGCCTTCGGGCGTGGCCAGGGCTTCGAGGGCCCAGTGCGGCGGCGCGGCCAGCCAACAGCGGCCCGGCCGTCGATCCCAGCCCCGCAAGAGCGGGCCCGGCCTGCCCCCGACGCGCAGCCCCGCCGCGGCCGCCGCGGGGTTGTGTGCGGTGATCTGCTCATCGGCGTCGAGCACCAGCAGGATGTCTTGGTCCACCACCGCTCCTCTGCAGCGCGCCGGCCGCCCGAGGGTGGTAGCAGGTGCGGGGCCGGGCGTGTGCCCTGGGCGGCGCGGAAGCGCGCGGGCCTGGGCTTGGAGGTGGCGAGTGGCAGATCTCGGACGGTGGGCGCGGCTCCTGTGGATCCTCGCAGGGCTGGGCGCGGGGGCCCAGGCGGCGGCGCCGACCCCCGACGGGCGCAACGCCCTGGTGCCCGATCGCCCCTTCGACCTGGAGCGGCTGGAGCTCAACCTGAAGCTGGAGCCCGAGGCGCGGGCGGTGGCCGGCACGGCCCGCTTCACCCTCCGGCGGCTCGGGCCGGGGCCGCTGGTGCTCGATCAGGTCGCCCTGGAGATCGCCGCGGTGCGCCAGGCGGGGGTGGCGATCCCCTGGCGGACGGCGGGGGACACCCTCGTGATTGACGTGCCGCAGGTCAACCGCGGCGTGGAGATCCCCCCGGTGGAGGTCGAGTACCGCGCGGTGCCCCGCACCGGCTTGCACTGGCGGCTGCCGGGCCGGGGCGCGGTGGACGGCCACGCCGAGGTGTGGACCCAAGGCGAACAATATGACCACCGCCACTGGTTCCCCAGCTTCGACCACCCCAATGAGCGCTTCGCCTATGAAGGGCACATCGAGGCGCCGGAGGGCTGGCGGGTGCACACCAACAGCGGGCCGGACCTCGTCAACTACCTCGTGATGGTGGCCGCAGGCGACTACGAGGAGGTGGTGCACCCCGCGGACCCTTCGCTCAAGCTGTGGGTGCCGCCGGGCACCTCGCCCCAGGCCACCGCCCGGGTGCTCGATCCGCTCCCGGCCATGCGGGCGCTGTTTGAGGTGCGCACCGGCCAGCCCTGGCCCTGGGAGGGCTACCTGCAGGTCTACGCCCAGCGCTTCCCCTACGGCGGCATGGAGAACACCGGCGCGACCATCAATGACGCCCGGCAGCTCGTCGATGACCGCGTCGGGCACCGGCAGCGCACCGAGCGGGTGGTGGCCCACGAGCTGGCCCACCAGTGGTTCGGCGACCTCCTGACCTGCCGGACCTTCCGGGAGCTGTGGCTCAATGAGGGCTTCGCGACCTTCATGGAGGCCGAGTGGGAGCGCCACCAGCACGGGGAGCACGCCTACGCCGGCCGCCTCGACGAGTGGACGCGCTGGACCCAGTCCGGGCCAGCCCTGGCGGGGCGCTTCTACCACCCCGAGGGCGCGCCGGTGTCGGGCTCGGTCTACGCCAAGGGCGGCAAGGTCCTGCACATGCTCCGGGCGGAGCTCGGGGAGGCGGTGTTTTGGGAGGGCGTGGCGCGCTACGTGGCCGTCCACAAGCACCAGCTCGTCGATACGATCGACCTGCAGCGGGCCATGGAGGAGGTCTCGGGGCGCGATCTCGGCTGGTTCTTTCAGCAGTGGGTGGAGATGGCCGCCATCCCTGCGGTGGGCGTGAAGCACCGCTACCAAGATGGCGTGCTGCACGTTGACTTCACCCAGCAGATCGGCCCGGAGCAGCCGCGCTTCACCCTGCCCTTGCGGGTGGCGGTCGGCCTCGCGGGCGGCGGCGAGGCCACGCTTTCCGGCTACCTGGAGGGCCCGTCCGCGCACCTTCAGCTCAAGCTCGACGCCGCGCCCGACTACGTGGCGGTCGATCCCGAGGGTGCGCTGTTGGTCCAGCTCCAGCACGAGCAGGACCCGGCGGCCTGGGCGGCGCAGGCCCTGCGCGCGGCGCCCTACGCCCGTCGGGTGGCGGTGCAGGCCCTCGGCGAGACCGATCACAAAGACGCGCTGGTCGCCATCCTCAACCAGCGGCCCACCGATGACGAGGAGCGGCACCGCCTCGTGCCGCTGCGGGAGGCGGCGGTGCTCGCGCTGGGCGCCCAGCGGGCCCACCTCGCCGAGCTGAGCGCCGCGGCGACGGACCCTTCGGCCCGGGTGCGCATCGCCGCCGCCCAGGGCCTCGGGCGCCTGCCCGGGGAGGGCTCGGCCGACCTGCTCAGCCAGCTGCTGCGGCGCGACCCGAACCCCGACGTGCAGGCCGCCGCGCTGCGGGCCTTGGCGAGGGTGCAGCCCAACGCAGCGCTCCCGCTGGCGCGGCGCCTCTGCGGGCGCAAGGACGTGGAGGAGCAGGAGCTGCGCGCGGCGGCCCTCGCCGTGGTGGGCGAGCTCGGCGCGCCCAGCGATCTGGCGCTGCTGCTCGACCCGACCGCCCCCGGATCCTTGCGAAACCAAGGCTTAGAGGCGGCGATCGCCCTCGCTGCTCGGCTGGAGGGCCCGGCGCGGGCCGCGGTGGTGGAGCCCGCCGCCCGCTTCGGCGAGCGCCTGCTGCTCGACGATGACATCCGCACCCGCGGCGCGGCCGCCGACGCCCTCGGCGCGCTGGGCAGCCCCCGCAGCATCGACGCCCTCGAGGCCTACCGCCGGATCGAGCGGGAGCCGGACCTCGTGGCCGGCGCGGAGCGGGCCATCCAAGCGGTGCGGCGCGCGCCCAAGGGCGGTCCGACGCGCCCCAAAGCCGAAGCGGAGGTGCTCATCGAGGCGCTGGAGGCCCGGGTGAAGGCCCTGGAGGAGGCGGAGCGCGCCGCCGACAAGGCGGGGGCGCGGCCCGGGGGCTGAGGGCCTCCCCGCTGCGGTTGGCGTGCAGCGGGGTGTTCTGGACGGGGCCGGGTGGATCAGTTCGGCGGCGGCGCGGCGTCGGTCGGCGGCGCTGCGCCATCGGCCGGCGCGGCGGCGGGCGGCGGGACGGGCGGCGCGCCGCCCCCGAGGCGCAGCTCGATCCGGATCGGAAGGTGGTCGGAGATGCTGCTGTGCTCGCGCAGCACCGCCGAGCGCTCGAGCGTGAGGGGCCCGCCGTAGAACACGTAGTCGATCTTTCGGTCAGGCTCGGCCGCGCCAAAAGGCAGGTAGGTGCGGTTCTCTGGGGCGAGCGCTTGGCCGAAGGCCTCTTGGAAGCGGGGGATTAGGGCGCCGATGGGGTTGGGGTCATCGGCGTACTGGTCGCCCTCGGTGTGGAGGCGCTTGGGATCGTCGCCCGGCGGGAGCAGGTTCAGGTCGCCGGCCAAGATCCACGGCTGGCCGGGCGGGCGGGCCGCCATCCAGGCCTCCAGCGCGGCCACCTGCTTCTTGAGGGTGCCGTCGCCGTAGGAGAAGGCGCTGAGGTGGGTCACGGCGACCGCGAGCGGCTGGTCGGCGCCCTCCACCGGCAGCTCGGCGGTCAGCAGCGCGCGCTTGAGGTTGAGCGCCTGCACGAGGCGCGGCTCGTCCATCAGGGCGAGGGCGGTGCGGACGGCGCCGCCGTGGGTGCCGCGGCTCAGTACGGCCAGCTCCATGTCCACCCGCCCGAGCGGTCGACTGATCGGCTTGGGGACGAAGCGCGCGAGGTGGTAGGGCGCCGCCGAGGTGCAGCCAGCGGACGCCGCTTCGATGAAGTCCGGGAGCTGGTCCCGGCGCCCGGTGCGATCGCTGTCGCGGTCGATCTCTTGGAGCAGCGCGATGTCCGGGGCCTCGGCCCGCAGCACCGCCGAGATGGCGTTGACCGTGGCCGCCACGTCCGCCTCGGGCACCCACACCGCCTCGCCGCCGTCGTAGAAGAACTGGTGCTTGCGGCTGGCGCTGTACTGCAGGTTCCAGCTCAGGACCTTGATGGTCTGGCCGGCCTGGAGCGGCTGGGTGGGGCCGCTGCACTGGGTGGGCAGGGCCAGCGTGTCGGGCGGGCTGTACTCGGTGCCGAAGGTGAAGGCGGCGAAGGCGGCCACAGCGAGCAGCGGCGCGCCGAGCAGGGCGCCGAGCGCGAGGAGGAGGGGGCGGGCGCGCATGCGGGGCTCCGGGGCGGCTGAGGGGGACCGCGTCGGAGCATAGCAGCGCGCGGCAGGCCGCTCCGCTCAGCCGGTGCCAGGCGCGCGACCGGCCGGCAGTCGACCGGCGAGCTGCTCGTACATCCCCCGCACTTGGTAGCGATCGGGCCGAGCCATTCGATCCATCGCCGGCTTGGGGTGCAGGTTGTAGTAGCCGGTGATGGCGTAGGGCGGGTGGTAGCCCCAGCGCAGCGCCTCGTTGAGCTCCGCGAAGGTCTCGACGAGGTCAAGCACCGGAGCGACGTCGTAGCGCGGGTTGTCGAGGTAGAACAGCAGCAGCTCCAGCGGACAGTTGCCGGCGCCGCGGCCCATGCCCATCACCGTGGCGTCGACGAAGTCCACGCCCTCGTCGATGGCGGCGATGGTGTTGGCGAAGGCCTGCTGCTGGTTGTTGTGGAAGTGGACCCCGACCTTGATCTTCTCGCCGAGGTAATTCATGTACTTGTGGACGAGGTAGCGGACGTGGTGGGGGTAGAGGGCCCCGTAGCTGTCCACGATGGCCACGTTGTCCACGCCGCTGCGGCCGAGCTGCAGCAAGAAGTTGTCCACCTCGTCGGGGCCCAGCGTGCTGATGGCCATGACGTTGACAAAGGTCTCGTAGCCTTTGTTTTGAACGTCTTCGAGGAGGCGGAGGGCCTCGTCCATCTGGTGGGCGTAGGTGGCGATCCGGATGGCCTTGGTGGCGGTGTCCGCGGCCGCGGGGATGTCGGCGGGGTCGATGCGGCCGGCGTCCACCATGGTGCACAGGCGCATGCCGCTCTCGGAGATGACGTCCTGCAGGTCATCTTCGTGGCAGGTGCGCCAGGGGCCTTCGCCGGGGCCGGCCTGGCCGCCCCGCACCCGGTAGCCGAGCTCCATGTAGTCCACGCCGGCCTCGGAGAGCGCGCGGAACACACGGCGAACCAAGGGCTTGTCGAAGGCCCAGTCGTTGCAGATGCCGCCGTCGCGGATGGTGCAGTCCAGCACCCGGATCCGGCGGCGCCGGTCGGTCACGAGGCCGTCGGGGCAACATTTGACGCGGTAGTCGAGGCCCATGGCGGGGAGGCTCCGGTGGGAGGGGGCAGGGCGGGGCGCGCGGGTCGGTGTCCTAGACCCGCGCGGGGCGCCGCGCCAGGGGGCTCAGCGCAAGCGCGCGGGGGACAGCAGGGCGGCGTCGGGATCGGCCTCGCCCGCGACGGCCGCGGCCAGCAGCTCGCCCGCCCGCCAGGCGAAGCCAAAACCGTGGCCGGTGAAGCCCGCCGCTGCCAAGATCGCGCCGCTGCCCGGCGCTGGACCGACGATGGGCAGGCCATCTTGGGAGAAGCCCATGATGCCCGACCACCGGTGGCTGATCCGCGGGCCGCCGAGCCCCGGGAAGCGGTCGAGGAAGCGGGTCATCTTGAGTTGAATGTCGTCGTGTAGGCGATCTTCGTAGCCGACCTCGGCGCCGGGGTCGAGGTTGCGCCAGCCGCCGAGCACCAAGCGCCCCTCGGGGGTCTGGCGCCAGTAGTCGTAGCCGTGGTCGGCGTAGACCGGCAGGTCGAAGATGCGGGGCGCGGGCTCGGTGGCCAACATTTGGCCGCGCACCGGCTCGACCTTGCCCTTGAACCAGGGCAGCAGGGTGCCGGTCCAGGCGTTGCCGCAGACCAGGGCCATGCTGGCCCGCAGCTCGCCGCCTGCGGTGCGCACCCGGACCTCTCCGCCGTCCAGCTCGTCGATGTCGAGGACGGGGCTGTCCTCGTGGAGGATCACCCCGGCCGCCTCGGCGCCCGCCGCGGCCCCGCGCACGAAGGCAACCGGGTCGAGCTCACCGTCGCGGACCATGTGCACCGCGACCTCAAAACCAGCCTCGCGGTAGACCGCCGGCAGCTCGGCGCCGGCCAACAGCTGGGCCTCGAAGCCGTCTTCGGCGAGCAGGGCGGCCGAGCGCACCAGCTCCTCGGCCTCCTCGGGGCCGTTGGCGAGCTGGAGGCTGCCGGCCTGTCGGTAGGCGCAGTCGATGTGCAGCGCCTCGATGACCTCGCGCATGCGGCGGTGGTTGTCGAGGGTGAGGGCGTGGATGGCCCGGGCCCGCTCCCGACCCAGCAGGGCGACGGCCCGATCGTAGCGCTCGACGTTGCCTTGTAGGATGAAGCCTGCGTTTCGGCCGGTGGCGCCCGAGGCGATCCCGCTGGCCTCCAACCAGCGCACCCGCAGCCCCTGGGCGCTGAGGGCCAAGGCGGCGGCGGAGCCGCAGACGCCGGCGCCGACGATCACCACGTCGGCCTCGGCCGCGCCGATCAAGGGGGAGCGCCGGCGCTCGGGGCGATCGAGCCAGAGGGAGGTGGTCATGGGCGGCCCCGGGGGGTGGGCGCGGGGCGGCTGGGCGCCGCGTCGGCGAGGGGATCGTCGAGGGCGTCGTCCATCACGTCTTGGTCCTCGGGCAGGGCGAGGTCGATGGGTCCGCTCGGCTGCACCACGACCCGCGCCCCGCGGCGGCGGGCCGCGCGGTTGGGCCGGGCCGCGGGCGCGGGCGGGGCGGCGGTCGGGGCGGCGGGGGCGGCGATCGCCGGGGTGGGCGCGGCGGGGGCCTGGTCGGCCGGGAGGCGGGGCGGGCGCCACAGGGTCATGAAGCTCAGCAGCGCCAAGGCCGCGGCCACGGTGCTGCTGAGCACCAGCGCGCCGTCCTGGGTGGCAAAGCCGACCAAGATACCGATGAACACGCTGATCCCAGCGAGGGCTGCCCAGTGCCAGCGCGGCCGGCCGAAGATCCAGCTCGGGTCTTCAGGGGGCAGCGGCTCTGGTGGGGGGAGCAGGTCGAGGGGCTCGGCCGGCGCCTGCGGGGCGGCCGGCGCGTTCGGGGCCGGGGCCAGGTCGAGGGGCGCGGCGGGGGCGGGCGGGAGCTGGGCGACGCGGTTGCTCCGGGTGGACCACCCGCGCTGGCTGCGGGCGCGCTTGCGGTCCTCGCGGGTGCGCGGCTTGTGCTGCTCAGCGGACATGGGGGCTCCTGGACCGCGGCGCGCGGCGGCGCCCCCTAACCTGGCCCGGCCGGCCCCCTGGCGCGGGTCGGCGGCACATTGTGCGCGGCCCCCTCATGCGGCGGCCGGCCCGATCCGCAATGGGGGGTATGAGCGCGCAACGCTCGAACCCTTCGCCAAAACGGCTTGTAGAACGCCAATCTGAGCCGTGGTCATCGCCCTGCCTGGGTGGCGCGCAGCGCGCCGCTCTTCGAGCTCCCCTTTCGTGCGGGGCCGGCGCTGCCGGTCCTCTTCGCCGCATGGGCCCGTTGTTGGGCCCGCCGGTCGCGTCGTCCCCGCACGACTCTCCTTCGGCTGCGCCCTCGGGCTGGAGCCCCGCTCGCCATCGCTGTTCCTCCTGCTTCCTTGTTCTTCCTCGATTTTGTCTTCGTGCGGGGCCGGCGCCGCTGGTCCTCATCGCCGCATGGGCCCGTTGTTGGGCCCGCCGGTCGCGCCGTCCCCGCACGACTCCCTTCTGCGTCCCCGCCACCGCGCCTCCGCGGGTCCCTGCCGCCTGTGCCGGCTCACCGGAAGTCCCGGCTCGGCGTCTTCACCTGCTGCGCCTCGTCGATGGGGGTGAAGCGGAGCGCGAGCAAGCTGAGGCTGTCCCCCTCGCGCTGCACCCGACCGCGCACCCGCAGCATGTTGGCGCCGAGGATGATCGCGCGGGCCTCCTCAAAGGTCTTGGGCTTCACCACGACGTTGAGCATGCCGGTCTCGTCCTCGAGGGTCATGAACAGCACGCCGCTCGCGGTCTGGGGGCGCTGCCGGTTGCTCACCACGCCGGCGACCTCGGCCCACCGCCCGCCGGGAAGGGCCTTGAGGGCGGCGATGGTGACGGCCCCGCTCTCCTGCAGGGCGCCGCGCATCAGGCCGATGGGGTCGTGGTCGAGGCTGAGGCCGACGTGCGCCAGGTCCTCGCGCAGCAGGTCGAGGGGCGCGGGCGCGGGCAGGGGCGCGCGACCCTCCTGGCGGGCGAGGCCTCGAAACAGCGGGAGGTCGAACAGCCCGCGGGTGGCCCACAGCGTCTGCCGGCGGTCCTCGCCCATGCCCTCGAGGGCGCCGGCCCGCACGAGGCGCTCCAGCTCATCTTTGCGGAGGGTGGTTCGCCGCAGCACGTCCCCGGGGTCCGTGAAGGGGCCGCCGGCCGCCCGCGCCTCCACCACGGAGCGCCCCGCGGCCTCGGTGAGCCCGCCGACCTGCCGCAGGCCGAGCCGCAGCGCGAAGGGGGGGCCGCCCGCGGCGCCCGGCAGCGGCTCCAGCGTGCAGTCCCAGTCGCTGTGCAGGACGTGCACCGGCAGCACCACCTCCCCATGCCGCCGCAGGTCGCCGATGAGCGAGCGCGGGGAGTAGAAGCCCATGGGCTGGCTGTTGAGCAGGGCTGCGGTGAAGGCCACGGGGTAGTGGCACTTCATCCAGCAGGACACGTAGACCAGGCGGGCGAAGCTCGCGGCGTGGCTCTCCGGGAAGCCGTACTCGCCAAAGCCTTGGATCTGGGCGGCGATCTGCTTGGCGTACTCCTCGGTGATGCCGTTCTTTTGCATGCCGGCCATCAGGCGGTCGGTGATGGGCTGCAGTCCGCCGCGCTTTCGCCAGGCGCCCATGGCCCGGCGCAGCTCATCGGCCTCGCCGGGGGTGAAGCCGCCGACCGCCACGGCCATCGCCATGACCTGCTCTTGGAAGATCGGCACGCCGGCGGTGCGCTCGAGGATCGGCTGCAGCAGCGGGTGGGCGTAGGTGATGGGCTCCTCGCCGTTTCGGCGGCGCAGGAACGGGTGGACCATGCCGCCTTGAATGGGGCCCGGCCGGACGATGCTGACCTCGATGACGAGGTCGTACCAGCAGCGCGGGCGCAGGCGCGGGAGCATCGACATCTGGGCGCGGCTCTCGATCTGAAAGACGCCCACGCTGTCGGCCCGGCACAGCATGTCGAAGACCGCGGGGTCGTTGCCTGGCGCGCTGGCCAGGTCGAGGGTGCGCCCCCAGTGGGCGGCGATGAAGTCGAAGCCCCGCCGTAGGGCCGTGAGCATGCCGAGGGCGAGCAGGTCGACCTTGACGAA
>CANHON010000031.1 GCA_947462115.1 Deltaproteobacteria bacterium
CACGAACATGGCGTCGAAGCGCACCGTGAAGGCCAGCGCCGCGAAGATACCGGCCCAGCCGAGCTTCTCGTTGATGAGCGCTGTAAGGCAGGCGAGCAGGTAGGCCACATAGAGCGGCTCGCGGAGCTGCGACGAGGTGTACAGCGCAAATTCCGGCTGAAAAATCAGCAACAGCCCGGCGATCACCGCGACAGGCCCGCCGAAGAACCGCCGGCTCAGCGACACCGCCAGCGCCCACGCCGCCACGCCGCCGGTCATCGACACCACCTTGCCGGCGAGCACCGCGTCGCCCACCACCGCCAAAACAGCGGCGCCGAGCGCGTAGTAGCCAGGCATGTGGTTCATGTCGTAGTGGGCGAAGCCCCCGTCGAGCACGCCCTGGATCATCGCGAGGTTGCCGTAGTCGCTCTCCTCCCAGCCGGCGAAGCGCCGCGCTTGGAGGAGGCGCCAGGCCATACAAGCGAGCAGGCCGAGCACCCAGAGCCCCCGCTCCAAGGAGGGGGGCCCCGGGGAGCGGAGCGGCGGGGGCAAGGGCATGGCTGAGCCTACCCCGCGCGGCGCCTCAGACCTCGTACAGCAGCGGCTCTCGGCGAAGCTTGGCCATCAAGCCGCCAAAAATCCGGGCGGCGGCCGGGTCCAGGTCGTGGAACTGGATGCCGCAGCCGGTCCAGTTGCCCTCGTCGTCCCGGCGGTGCCAGCGCACATAGCCGCGCACCTCCACATCGACGCCGCCGTCGGCCTTGACCTTGAGGTGCACCAGATCGCCGATGGGCGGCGGGCTGAAGGTGGCGACGAACAGGCCGCCCTCCGACAGGTTCTCGGTGAGCCCGGTGAAGAAGATGGTCTCCGACTGCAGGGTCACCTCGGCGGTCAGCGCGAGGCGCTCGGCGCGGCGCCGCTCGTCCTCCTCGGCGGTGTCCGCGTCGAAGTCGAGCTCATCGGGCGTGGGGTCGTCGGTGCGATCGTGGTCCATGGGTCCTCCTAGGGCGTTCCCCCTCGGACATCGGCTCGGAGCGGGCGGAAGCTGAGGCCCAGCGCATCCGGGGCAGGCCGGATGGAGGGGCCGCCTGCGCCGCTGCGCTCCGGTGCGTCCCGGGGGCTGGGCCCGCAGGGCGGCGATCGGCGCCGTCGGTGGGCCGGCGGAATAGGAGGCCCCACGCCCGAGACGCCGAGGGAGCCCGCCGTGACCATCGTCGAAAACAACGTAGACCAAACCATCAACGACGAGGCCGTGACCACAGGCTACGCCCGCACCGACGACGGGGAGCAGCTCCACTGGCGGCGCATCGGCCAGGGGCCGCCGGTGGTGCTCTGCAATGGCGTCGGGGTCAGCACCTTCTTCTGGAAGTACCTGGTCGCCGAGCTGCGCGTCGACCACACCGTTCTGGTGTGGGACTACCGGGGGCACGGCCGCTCCGCCCGCATCCGCGACCCGCTCCAGACCAACCTGAGCGTCGAGCGCCACGCCGACGACTGCGCGCTGGTGATGGCGGCCGCGGGGATCGATGCGCCGGCGGTGGTCGTCGGGCACAGCATGGGCTGCCAAGTGGCCCTCGAGCTCCGGCGTCGGCACCCCGCGCGGGTCTCGGGCCTCGTGCTGGCGCTCGGCACCGCCGGCAAGGCGCTCGAGACCTTCTTCGACTGGAGCGGATCACCCCGCATGTTCCAGGCGGTGCGCGATCTGGTCTTCGCGATCGGCGCGCCGGTGAACCTGCTCGTGCGGCCCCTGCTCGAGTCGCCGCTGGCCTGGGAGGTGGCCACCCGCGCCCGGCTCGTGGACCCCTACTACACCCGCCGCGAGGACCTCACGCGCTACCTCGCGCACCTCAGCAGCCTGGACCAGCGCATGTTCTGGACCTCGGTGCTGAGCCTGCAGCGCCACGACGCCTGGGGAACCCTCCCCGCGCTCGGCTGCCCGCTCCTCGTGATCGCCGCGGAGAACGACAATTTCACTCCGATGTGGTGCTCGGAGAAGATGGTGCGGCTGACGCCGGGGGCGGAGCTGATGGTGCTCGCCGACGGCACCCACGCCGCCCTGGTCGAGCAGCCGGAGACGCTGAACCACCGCATCCGCCGCTTCATCGAGCAGCGCTGCGCGACGGCTTAGGCGCCGGTCGGCCAGCGCCACAGGGCCCGGCAGCCGAGCTCCTGGTGGTCGAGGCCCGCGGCGCGGTCGAGGTCCCGCAGGCGCTGGGGGAGCGGGATGCGCTCCTTGAACACGACCTCCTGGACGCCGCTCTCCGCGAGCTGAGCCCGCAGCTCCGGCCACCACGGGCTGACCTTGAGCGACAAGGGCTCGAGGATGAGCAGCCCAGCCCCCCGCCGCAGCCACCGCTCCACGCCGAGCAGGGTCTCGGCCCGGGCCGCGGGCTCCAGCTCGTTGAGGCTCCAGCCAAAAACCAGCATGGCGTCGGCGACCGGCGCCCCGAGCGCGCCCGGCAGCGCGCCGCTCTTCACCTTGCCCCGCAGGCCGAGGGCCGCCCAGCCGAGGCGGGCGTGGCGCAGGTGATCGGCCACGCGGTCGAGGCCCAGCAGCTCGACCGGGACGCCCCGCTCCGCCAAGGCCAGGGCGAGGGCGGCGCCGGCCGCCCCGCTGCCGCAGCCCAGATCGACGAGCTGGCGCGGCGCCGGCCCGGGCGGCAAGGAGCGGACCAGCGCGCGGGTGACGATGAGGTGGAGCGGCGCGTAGAAGCACCGGAAGGCGGCCGCTTTTCCTCGACCGTCCGCCGCGCGGGTGGCGATGGGCCCCTTGGCCCGGCTGTGCACGTAGAGCTCGGACAGGGCCTGCACGCCCTTGCGGAGCTCGGGGTAGCGCAGCTCGTCGAGGGCCTCGGTGAACAGGGCCTCCAGGTAGGGCAGCAGCGGATCGACGGGCGCGCCCGCGGGCCCCTCCAGCAGGTCCGGGGCCGGGGCCGGGGCCGACGCGGGGGCCCCGTCGGGATGGGCGGCCTGGACGCTCAACGGCCCGCCGCGCGGCGCTCGGCCTCGGCCTTGAACCGGGCCAGCGTATCGGGCAAGCTGCGCTCTACGAGGGTGCGGAAGATGTTGCCTGGCACGAAAATAGCCATCTGCACGTCAACCTCGTAGGTCGCTCGGGTGCGGCTGGAGGAGAGGGCCTCGAGCGTCCACCCGCCTTGGTTCACGAGGAAGGCGCCCTCCACCAGCTCCCAGCGCACCTGCGTGGGCTCCGGGCTCCGCAAGCGCAGGGTGTAGCGGAGATCCCGGACGAGGTGCACCTCGAAGGCCACCTCCCAGGCGTCGAGCCCGAGCGCCCGGGGCTCCGCCGAGAGCACGTCCGGCAAGAAGTCCGGGTAGGCCGCAAAGTCGAGGATCGTCGCCCGCACGAGGTCGAGCGGCGCGTCAATCTCCACGAACTGCACGCTGGACGGCATGGGGCACCTCGGTCGAGCGGAGCCTAACGCCGACGGCGGCGGCGGCGGCGGCGGGTCGCGGCGCGGTCGGGCGCCTTGCCCTTGCGGCCCTTCCCGGCCGCGGAGCCGTCACCCAGCCACTCCCCCCACCGCTGGCTCACCGCGTTGGCGATGGCCGGCAGGCGGCGCAGCTCGGGCTCACCGTCGATCATACGGAAAGCTTCGGCGCGCGCCCGGAGGAGCAGCTCGCGGTCGCGGGGCGGGTCGGCCCAGAGGAACTCGGGCATCTCGGCGGCGCGCTCGCCCAGCAGCGCGGCGGGCCCGCGGTTCTGCAGGTCCAGCTCGGCGAGGCGGAAGCCATCGACCTCCCCCGCCACCAGCTCGGCGTGCTCGCGGGCCGCAGCGTGGCTGCTGTCGGACATCACGAAGCAGCACAGGCCCGGGGCGTTGCCATAGGCCACGTGGGTGCGGAGCCGGTGCAGCCGGATCATGTCGTTGAGATCGGCGTACTCCACCACCAAGCCCGCGGCGTTGGCCACCGGCGGCGCGTCCTCGATGAAGGTGGTGCACACCAGCACATCGATGCGGCGGTGCTGGAAGTCGTCGAAGACCCGCGAGCGCTCCTCCCGGCTCATGGCCGAGCAGTACACGCCGACCTTGGCGCCCTCCAAGAACTCGGCCTGCAGGGCCTTGGCCATGCGGAGCGCGTCCTGGACCGACAGCAGATCGCGGCCGTCCTGCACCGGGAAGGCCACATAGGCCTGCCGACCCGCGGCGAGCAGGGTGCGCAGGTGGCCATAGGCCTTCTCGCGCTCGGTGGCGGCCATGACCTCGACGTGCACCCGGGGGCGCTCGGCGGCAGCGACGACGCTGACGTCAAAGTCGCCAAAGACGGTGCAGGCGAGGCTGCTCGGGATCGGCGCGCGGGTGATCACCAGCAGGTCCGGGCGCGTGCCCTTGGTGCGGATGGTGCCGGGCGTGACCGTGCCGTAGGGCCCGCGCTCCTCGGCGATGACGAGGCCCAGGCGCTTCCAGCCGAGATCGCTGAGCAGGATCTGGGCGGTGCCGTAGACCACCTGGGCCTCGCCGCGCCGGATGGCGTCGAGCTGGGCGTGATCGGGGGCGTCGCCCACGTAGAGGGCGGTGATGCCGATGCTGCGGAGCAGGCTCTCGGCGTAGAGGAAGCGCCGCTCCGCCGCCAGGGCGTCGGGGGCCACCACCGCCACCTGCCCGCCGTTGTTGGCGACGACGATGGCCGAGAACAACGCCACCAGGCCTTTTCCGGCGCCGACGTCGCCCTGGAGCAGGCGCACCATCGGGCGCGGCCGGAGCAGGTCGCGGCGGATCTCACAGAAGGCCGCCTCCTGCGCGTCATCCAAGGAGATGGAGTGCTGGTGCTCGAGCTGACCGACGCCGTCGTGCAGCGCCTTGTGGCTCTGCCCGCGCTCGACCTGGCCCTTGCCCGCCCGCCAGGCCACGCCGATCTGCAGCAGCAGCAGCTCTTCGAAGGCCATCCGCACCCGACCGCGCCCGCTCGCGTTGGCCGGGAAGTGGGCGTCGCGGAGCGCCTCGTCGATGGGCAGCAGGCGCTGCGCCTCGAGCAGGCTGGCCGGCAGGATGTCTTCGAGATCTCCGGCGTAGCGCTCCAACGCGGCCGCGACGAGATCGCGCACCAGCACGTCATCCACATCGGGGATGTCGTACTCGGGCAGCACGCCGCTGCCGCGCCCGTCGATGCCCACGGGCTCGCCCTGGTAGAGCACGAGGCCGTCGTCGGTGTCGCTGAGGGTGCCGACCACGCCGACCTCGGCGCCGACCTCCCACTGGGCCCAGCCCCGGGGCACGCGGCCGACCCAACGGCAGGAGAGCCGGACCTCTCCGTGCATCGCCAAGGCCAGCTCCCACAGGCGACCGTGGCCGCTCAGGCGCAAGCTGCGGGACATCACGCGCCCCCGCCAGACGGCCGCGCCCTCGCGGCTGCTGCCGTCTAGCTCGCCCCGCGCGACGCGGAGCTGCTGCACCGGCGGCTGGCAGAGCAGGTCGGCGACGCTGTGGACGCCGGCGCTCTCCAGCGCCTCGAGGTCTTCGGGATCGGCGAGCCCGAGCACCGACAGGGGCTGGCCGGTGCCCTCGGGGTGGCCGAGCGGCAGCGGCTCGGGCGGCGGCGGCGGGGCCAGCTCCACCCGCTGGCGGCGGGCGCGGCGGCGGCGGCCGTCGGCGTCGTCCAGCTCGGAGTCCAGGGCGCGGCGCTGGGTCTCCTCGGCCTTGGCCTGGGCGGCGAGGGCCTGGGCGGCCAGCTCTTCGGGGCTCAGCGGGGCGAGGGGCTCGGCGGGGCGGCGCTCGCGGCGACGGCGACCGTCGGCCCGGCCATCCCCCCGCTCCTCGCGGGCGGGGCGCTCGGCCCGATCGTCGCGGCTCGGGCGATCCGGGCGCTCCGGGCGCTCTTCCCGCGACGGGCGCTCCGGGCGGGCGGGCCGATCGTCGCGGGACGGGCGGTCTTCCCGGGCCGCCCTCGGCTCGCGCTCCTCGTCGCGGGCCCGACGGGGCGGCCGACGGGCGGGCGGGGCCTGGACAGCCGGCGCGGCGGCCTCGGGCAACAGGCGCTCGGCCTCCGACAGGGCGGCCTCCAAGACCGCCACCCGGGCGTCGCCGCCCGAGAGGTCGAGGGCGAAAAGGGCGCCCTGCAGGCCGTCGAGGTCGCCGGCCTCGGGCCAGCTCTCCGCGGCCTGATCGATCAGGCGCGCCGATGCCGCGCCGAGGTGGGGGCCGACCTCGCCGAGGTGGGCGTAGGCCCAGCGCAGGGTGCGGAGCACCGCCAGCACGCGGAGCCGGGCGCCGTCCGTCACGGAGGAGGTCGGGGGGAGCGGCTGCTCCGCAGTGGCTTGCTCAAGGTGCACGGGAACGCCTACTTGTAGTGGACTTCCGAGATGGCGAAGCGGCGGGAGCCACCGGGCGCCTCAAACTTGACCTCGTCCCCGGTCTCCTTGCCCACCAGCGCGCGGCCGATGGGCGAGGTCACCGAGATGAGGCCCTTCTTGACGTCGGCCTCGTCGGTTCCGACGATCCGGTAGGTGAGCGTCTCACCCGAGCCTTGGTCCTCCAGCACGACGGTGACCCCAAAGATGACGCGCTCGCTGGCCGGCACACGGGAGACGTCAATGACCTCTGCGGCGGCGATCTTGCCCTCCAGCTCACGGATCCGGGCGTCGCACAGCGACTGGCGGTGCTTCGCGTCTTCGAACTCGGAGTTCTCGGAGATGTCGCCGTGCGCCCGCGCCTCTTCGATGTCGCGCACGATCGAGAGCCGGACGTTCTCCTTGAGGTTCTTGAGCTCCGCCGAGATCGCGGCGAAGCCAGTGGGGGTCATGGGGACACGCTGCATTCAGACCTCAACAAATGGACGGGCGGCGCTGAGGGCCGACGGTCAAGCGAACAGCTGCTGGGGGTGCGCCCATGCGCCGGGCCGCAGCGCCCGAGGGGCGCCCGCCGCCAGCCGAGGGCCAGCCCACGGGGCGGAGATGCGCCGAAGGGGCGGGGAGCTCGGGGCGAAGCACCTTGGAGCCCCACCAAGCGAGCGGGGCACGGACCCCGCGCTCCGCCCCAATAGGCGCGAGCGCGGTCCACCGCGCCCACGCTCGGAGCGAATAACACGATCCAAGCCGATCGAGGCCACGCTGGGCCCGCCCTCAGCGCCCCGCGGCGTCAAAAGCGAGGCGGCCGCCGACGAAGGTCGCCACCACCCGGCCCCGACCGGGGAGGCCCTGCAGCGGCTCCGCCCGGCCCTTGCTCCAGATCGGCGCGCCGAAGACCCCGACCCAATCGGTGTCGAGCACGACGAGGTCGGCGGGCGCCCCGGGGCAGACCCGCGGACGAAGCCCGAGGGCCGCCGCGGGCCCGAGGCTGAGCCGCCGCACCGTCTTTTCGAGGTCACCCGCCAGCGCGGTGTAGGTGGCCGAGAACGCGCTCTCCAGGCCCACCGCGCCGGGCTCCGCGACCTGGAACTCGAGCTCCTTCTCCACCCGCCCCAGCGGCACATGATCGGGCGAAACAACGTCCACCACACCATCCTCGACCGCTCTCACCAAGGCCAGGCGGTCGCGCTCGGGCCGCAGGGGCGGCATCAAGCGGAAGCGGGTCTCGTAGCCGCTGTCGGCCACCGCGGCGTCCGTCAGCAGCAGGTGGCGCGCCGGGACCGCGGCGGTGAAGGGCAGACCCTCGGCGCGGGCCGCCCGCAGCACGGCGACCGCCCGGGCGGTGGTGACGTGGCTGAGGTGCACGCGGGCGCCGGTGGCGCGGGCCAGGGCGAGGACCCGCGTGACGCCCACCTCCTCGGCGGCCTCGGGCACGCCGCGCAGGCCCACGCTCAAGGAGACCACGCCCTCGTGCATGACCCCGTGCTGCTCCAGCGAGGGGTCGCCGGGGCGGACGATCACCGGCAGGCCGAAGGGCCGCGCGTACTCCAGGGCCCGCCGCAGCACGCCCGCGTCGGCCACCGGGGCGCCGCCATCGGAGTAGGCCACCGCCCCCGCCGCCGCCAGCGCGCCGAGCTCGGCCAGCTCTTGCCCGAGGCCGCCGACCGTCAAGGCGCCGGCCACCCCGACGCGGGCGCCGGGGGCCACGCGGCCGCGCTGGACGAGGTGATCGACGATGGCGCCGCGGTCGAGCACCGGGAGGGTGGCGGGGCTCGAGATCAAGGTCGCGAACCCGCCGGCCGCCCCCGCGCGGCTGCCGCTCGCGAGGTCCTCTCGCCACGGGAAGCCGGGATCGCCGAGCTGGGCCGCCAGATCGACAAAGGCCGGGGCGATGCAGCGCCCGTGGCAAGGGAAGCGCGGCACGTCCGCCGGGCCCTCGCCCGGGAGCAGCACCGCGACGATCTGGCCATCGCCGATCAAAACATCGCGCAGCGCGTCAATCCCACCATCGGGGCACAGGACCCGTCCGCCCTCAAGCAGCAGCATCGCCGCCTCCTTCGTCGCCCAGCAGCAGGTACATCAAGGCCATGCGCACCGCGAGGCCGTTGCTGACCTGCTCGAGGATGACCGATCGCGGGCCGTCCGCGACCTCGGGGCTGATCTCGACCCCGCGGTTGATGGGGCCCGGGTGCATGACCAGGGTGTGGGCCTGGGCGCGGGCCAAGCGCCGCTCGTCGAGGCCGTAGAGCGCGGCGTACTCCTCGGTGCTGCTCATCATCGCGCGCCCCAGCCGCTCCCGCTGGATGCGCAGCATCATGATGACGTCAGCCTCCTCCACGACCTCGTCGATGCGGTGCCGCACCTCGACGCCGAGCTCGGCGAGGGCCGGCGGGCACATCGTGCCGGGGCCAGCGACCACCACCCGCGCGCCGAGGGTCTGCAGGCCGAAGATGTTGCTGCGCGCGACCCGCGAGTGGAGCACGTCCCCGACGATGGCGACGGTGCGGCCCTGCAGATCGCCGAGGTGGTCCCGCATGGTGAGCATGTCGAGCAGGGCCTGGGTCGGGTGCTCGTTGATCCCGTCGCCGGCGTTGATCACGGTCCACGGGAAGTGCTTGGCCAGCAGGTGCGGCGCGCCGGAGGCCGGGTGTCGGACGATCACGGCGTCAGGCCGCATCGCGTCGAGGGTGCGCGCCGTGTCGAGCAGGGTCTCGCCCTTGGTCGTCGAGCTCGTGCTCGCCGAGAAGGAGAGCGTGTCGGCGCTCAGGCGCTTGGCCGCGAGCTCAAAGGACAGGCGCGTGCGGGTGGAGTTCTCGAAAAAGGCGGTCACGACGGTGCGACCGCGCAGGGTCGGCACCTTCTTGATGCGCCGCTCGTTGACCTGCCGAAAGCCGGCGGCCACGTCCAGGATGCGGACGAGCTGCTCCCGCGGCACGCCGCGCAGGCCGAGCAGGTCTTTCTGGCGAAGGGGGCGCTGGCTGGGCATCAGGCCACCCCCGCCGGGCCGCGCCGCTCGACCCGCACGCCCTCTTCCAGCTCCGGCGCGCCGCCGAGCGCGACGTCCACCCGGTCGGTCTTGGCGGTGGCGAGCCGTCGGCCGACAAAATCCGGCGCGATGGGCAGCTCCCGGTGCCCCCGGTCCACCAGCACCGCGAGCTGGATGAAGCGCGGGCGGCCATAGTCCATCAGCTCGTCGAGGGCGGCCCGCACCGTGCGCCCGGTGAACAGCACATCATCCACCAGAACGAGCCCCCGGCCGTTAATCTCGAAGGGGAGCAGGGTCTGGCCCAGCACCGGCTTCTCAATGCCCGTGTAGAGATCGTCGCGGTACAGGGTGATGTCGAGGCTGCCGACCAAGGGCCGGCTGCCCTCCAAGGCGAAGATGGCGTCAGCGAGCCGCTCCG
Source organism: Deltaproteobacteria bacterium (assembly GCA_947462115.1). Lineage (GTDB taxonomy): Bacteria > Myxococcota_A > UBA796 > UBA796 > UBA2385 > JAEUKK01. The sequence continues at coordinate 9,688 of CANHON010000031.1, forward strand.
CGAGCTGTTGCCCGCCCCGGACGACCCCCACCAGAGCGAAGCCCGCGGGCTCGCCGAGGCGCTCCAAGATCTCGCTGGCCAGCCGCTGGACGGTGCGCTGAAGCTCGCGCGCGCCCATCACCTGCTCGACCGTGCTCTCCGGCTGCGACATGGATGCTCCGCGGCGCCCTCGACGGGTGCGCAGCGCCGCCCCTGGCACAGGGAGGGCCGCGAGGCCAGCCGCAGCCCGACGCTAAGCCCCGGCCCCGCGCGCGGCGATCGAGCCGCCCTCAATACTGTGTGACAACCCCGCGCTCGTTGACCTCGGCGGTGGTCTGGAAGTCTAAGCGCTTGTAATACTTGGTGAACGGGTAGTAGACGTCCACCTTCCAGGCGCAGCCCACCGTGATGACGAGCCCCTGCTGGGCGAAGGTGCAGCTCTCGATCGGCACGTAGTCGATCTCTTTGGTGGCCAACATCTGCGTGAGGCGGGTGCGGCCGGCGGGCTCGCTCACCTTCGCGTACCACTCCAGCGCCGAGGACTTCACGACCTCCCGCATGTTGAGGAAGTCGATGTAATACATGCCAAACAGCTTGAGCCAGCCCAAGCCGAGCCCCACAACGAGGAGCAGCACGACCGTCACGACGTTGATGCGCCCGCCGCGGTGGCGGGAGCGAAGCCCCGGTGCTGTTGAAGACCGTCCCACCGCTCACTCCCCCTTCGCGCGCCGCGTCGACCGCGCTCGGCGCCCGCCCGACCCCAACGCTGACAGAGAACGCCGCCCGCGCCATGGACCCCAGCGGCGCCCCGGCCGGAGCTTAGCGCAGGCGCGCGAAGCTCCGCTCCCACCGGGGGAAGATTTCGCAGGGGCTGCCCGACAACAGCCTCAGGCGGACCAATCCCACGATCTGCTCCACGGGGACCGGCCCCCACAGGCGGCTGTCGCCGGAGCTCGCCCGGTCGTCGCCGAGCAGGTAGGCGTGGCCGAGGGGCACCCGCCGCCGGTCCGCGGGTCCGCCGGAGCGCACCGCGACCGCCGCGCCCGACCACCGCTCGCGGGCGTGGGGCTGGGCCTCCACCGCGCAGTCACCGCTGGGGCGCAGCGCGAGGAGACCGGCGTCTTCGGTGCGCTGCTCGCCGTTGAGGAAGAGGCCCCGGCTCGGGTGCACCTCGACCTCATCGCCCTCGAGGCCGACGAGGCGCTTGACGATGAGGCCCTCTCCCGGGAGCTCGGCCACGACCAGATCACCGACCTGGAGCGCATCCACCTCGACCGGGGCCATCCACACGAGCTCGCCGCGCCAGATGGTCGGCTCCATGCCTTCGGTCTCGACGCGGAGGGGCCCGCCCGCAGAGAAGCGGAAGACCAGGGCCGCCACCGGCAGCAGCCCCAGCGCCGCGAAGCGCCAGCCCGACCGCGGCGCGCTCAATCGTCGCCGACCCGGAGCACCGCCATGAAGGCCTCCTGCGGGATCTCGACCGAGCCCACCTGCTTCATGCGCTTCTTGCCCTCTTTCTGCCGGTCGAGCAGCTTGCGCTTGCGGGAGATGTCGCCGCCGTAGCACTTGGCGGTGACGTCCTTGCGCATGGCCTTGACCGTCGTGCGGGCGAGCACCTTGGCGCCGACCGCCGCCTGGATGGCCACGTCCCACATCTGCCGCGGGATGAACTCCTTGAGCTTGGTGGTGAGGCTCTGGCCGATCTTGAAGGCCCGGCTGGCGTGCACGATGGCGCTGAGGGCATCGACCTTGTCGCCGTTCACCAAAATATCGAGCCGCACGAGGTCTTCGGGCTCCCAGCGGATGATCTCGTAGTCCATGCTGGCGTAGCCGCGGCTGCAGCTCTTGAGCTTGTCGAAGAAGTCGAAAACGACCTCAGCGAACGGGATCTCGTAGGTCAGCATCACCCGGCCTGGGCTGCTGTAGTCGAAGGAGGTCTGGTTGCCCCGGCGGTCCTCGCACAGCTTGAGCACCGCGCCGACGTGCTCCTCGGGCACGTGAATGGTGACCTTGGCGATGGGCTCGGCGACCTTGTCGATCTCTTGGATGTTGGGCAGCTTCGACGGCGAGTGGATGTCGAGCTCGGCGCCCTTCTTGGTGAGCACCTTGTAGACGACGCTCGGCGACGTGTTGATGAGATCGAGGTTGTACTCGCGCTCCAGGCGCTCCTGCACGATCTCCATGTGCAGCAGGCCGAGGTAGCCGCAGCGGAAGCCAAAGCCGAGCGCGTCGGAGACATCCGGCTCGAAGGTGAAGGCGCTGTCGTTGAGCTGCAGCTTCTCCAGGGCGTTGCGCAGGTCCTCGTGGTCGGCGCTGTCCACCGGGTAGATGCCCGAGAACACCATCGGCTTGCACTCTTTGAAGCCGGGCAGGGCCTCGGTGGCGCCGCCGTCCTTGTGGGTGATGGTGTCGCCCACCTTGGCGTCGGCGAGGCGCTTGATGCCCGCCATGATGAAGCCGACCTCTCCGGCCGCCAGCTCGCGCTTGTCGAGGGTCTCGGGCGAGAACACGCCCACCCGGGTGACCTCGTGGATGGCGCCGGTGGCCATGAGCTTGATGCGGTCGCCGACCTTCACGCCGCCGTCGAAGACGCGCACCAGCACGATGACGCCGACGTAGGTGTCGAACCAGGAGTCCACGATCAAGGCCCGCAGCGGCGCCTCGCGGTCGGCCACCGGTGGCGGCACATGCGCGACGATGGCCTCCAGCACGTCATCGATGCCGATCCCCGTCTTGGCCGAGCAGAACACCGCGCTGCTCACGTCCAGGCCGACGCCCTCCTCGACCTGGCGCAGCACCTCCTCGGGCTGGGCCGAGGGCAGGTCGATCTTGTTGACCACCGGGATGATCTCGAGGTTCTGCTCCAGCGCGAGGTAGACGTTGGACAAGGTCTGCGCCTCGACGCCCTGGGCGGCGTCGATGACCAACAGAACGCCCTCACAGGCGGCCAAGGAGCGGCTCACCTCGTAGCTGAAGTCCACGTGCCCGGGCGTGTCGATGAGGTTCAGCCAGTACACCTGCCCGTCTTTGGCGGTGTAGGGGATCTCGACCGTCTGCGCCTTGATGGTGATGCCCCGCTCCCGCTCAATGTCCATGCGGTCGAGGTACTGGGCCTTTTTGTCGCGGTCGCCGAGCAGGCCGGCCCGCTCCATGAGGCGGTCGGCGAGCGTAGACTTGCCGTGGTCGATGTGGGCGATGATGGCGAAGTTTCGGATACGATCGATGGGGGCCGGCACGGGCGCTCCTTGTCCCCGGGGGCGCGCGCCGAGCCCAACCACAAGGTCGGAGGGGGCGCGCGGCGGATCGATCGCCGGGCAGCCAGCAGCGCGCAGCCTGGGCCACCTCGGGCGGGCTGCCTCGGGGAGCCGCGGTGCTAACTGACCACCCCCCGAAGGTCGATCTCAGGCGGGCGGAAGGCGGCCGAGCCCGTGGTACTCCAGTCCCGCGGCGCTGAGCTCAGCGGGGTCGTAGATGTTGCGCCCGTCGAAGACCACCGGCTGGCGGAGCGCCGCCCGCAGCGCCCCAAGATCCGGGTTGCGGAACTCGTTCCACTCGGTGACCAGCAGCAGCGCGTCGGCGCCGGACGCGGCCGCCACGGCGTCTGTGGCGTAGCTGACGCGATCCCCGAGCACAGCCTCAGCGGTGTGACGGGCCTCGGGATCGTAGGCGACCACCGAGGCGCCGGCCGCGAGCAGCCGGTCGATGATCACGAGGCTGGGCGCCTCCCGCATGTCGTCGGTCTGCGGCTTGAAGGCGAGGCCCCACAGGCAGAAGCGGAGCCCCCGCAGATCCCCGCCGAAGCGACGGATGACCTTATCGGCCAGCACGTGCTTTTGGTCGGCGTTGACGTCTTCGACGGCTTGGGCGATGCGCAGCTCCAGGCCCGCAGCCCGAGAGAAGTCGATCAAGGCCTTGACATCTTTGGGGAAGCAGGATCCGCCATAGCCCACGCCAGGGAACAAGAAGCGGGGCCCGATGCGGGTGTCGGAGCCGACGCCACGCCGGACCCAGTCCACGTCGGCGCCCACCGCCTCGCACACCCGGCTCAGCTCGTTCATGAACGAGATCTTCGTCGCGAGCATCGCGTTGGCCGCGTACTTGGTGAGCTCGGCGCTGCGGTTGTCCATGCAGAAGATCGGGCGGCCGGTGCGGACGAGGCCGGCGTAGAGCTGCTCCATCACCTCGCGGGCCCACGGCTCGCGGTGACCGATGACGATGCGGTCGGGGCGCATGAAGTCGTCGATGGCCGCGCCCTCTTTGAGGAACTCGGGGTTGCTGACCACGTCGTAGGGGAAGGGCGCCTCGCCGACGTGGGCCCGCACCGCGTCGGCCGTGCCCACCGGAACGGTGCTTTTGATGACGATCACAACGCGCCGGCGCATGTTCTCGGCGATGAGCGCCGCGACGGCCATCACGCCGCGGGTGTCGGCGCTGCCATCGGGCAGGCCCGGCGTACCGACGGCGATGTAGACCACGTCGGCGCGCTGGATGGCGCTGGCCGTGTCGGTGGTGAAGCTGAGCCGGCCGGTCGCCTGGGTTCGGCGCAGGATGGGCTCCAGGCCCGGCTCGTAGATCGGCACCTGGCCAGCGCGCAGCGCGTTGATCTTCTCTTCTTCTCGGTCGCAGCAGACCACGCGGAAGCCAAGATCCGCCATACAAACGCCAACGACCAGGCCGACATAGCCGGTGCCCACCACACACAGGTCCATCCCGCACCTCCGAGCGGGGCACGCTACCGATCGGGGGGGCCTGCGTCAAACCGCCGGCCCCGACACCGGCGCACGGCGCGCCCCGTCCCCGAGGGGCGCTCTGCGGAAAGGGCCTCCCCGCGCGGACCTCCAGCGACTTGACACGGGCGCCGGGCCGACGATAACGACGGCCACCGCGCGGCGAGCCCGCGCCCGCGAAGCCGTGCTCGGCCGCGCGGGTCGGCCCGCAGGGGCGCGGGTGATGGCGCACCTCTCGCTCCCTTTGCCGAGCTGCACGTCATCTTCGCTGGATCCAGCGGAGCCGAGGCCCAAAAGGCGCCGCTCCGCCCTCCCGTTCCCGCCACGACGGATTATGCGCCGTCGTCGCCGGTGCGGCCCCCGCGGCCGCTCGCCATCCTTCCCACCGAACTGCATCGCGCTGCGCTCCCCTGAGCCAGCCCACCATCGGAGCTCTCCGTGGCCCATCACAAGGACGCCATCAAGCGCAACCGGCAGAACGCCAAGCGCAACGCCTACAACCGTCACTACCGCACCCTGATGCGGGGGACGATCAAGAAGGTCCGCGCGCTCGTCGCCAAGGGCGCGACCGAAGAGGCCGCCGCCGCGCTGCCCAACGCCGTCTCCATCATCCAGAAGGTCGCTGGCAAGGGCGTTATCCACAAGAAGCAGGCCGCCCGCCGCGTCAGCCGCTTGGCCAAGGCCCTGCAGGCCGCCACCAAGGCCTGAGCGCCCCGTGGCGCCCGCCGCCACGCCCAAGCCCACGTCACCCCCGGCTCCGGCCGGGGGTTTCGTGTCTCTGGACGCTCTGGTGCTTCTGGTGTCTCTGGCGCCCCGTCCCTCTGCTCAGGTGTTGCTGAGCAGATCGATGACAAAGCCCTCGAAGATGTGCTGGGCGCTCGGCCCCGAGCGGTGAAAACGCCGGTTGGTGCGGGCCAAGGCCGCCATCGTCTTCACGGGGTCCAGGGGCCGCTTGGTGAGCAGCTCCTCCACCCGCCGCCGCCGCTGGGGCGCCTCCCGGGCCCAGGCCGCCGGCGCCGACGCGGGCCGCGGGTTCATGCGGAGGTAGGACTGGACCTCCAGCAGCTCCCGGAGCTTCCAGGCGACCTGCGACAGCAGCCGGTGGGCCTCCCCGTCCCCGCCGTCGGCGAAGACGTGCCCCAGCGCGTCAATGGCGGCGTCGAGGTCCCGGGCGACGATCGCGTCGGTGAGGCCCCAGAGGCGGGCGTCGGCGACGAGGCTGCACAGCAGATCGACCTCTTCGACGGTGATCGCGCCCGAGCCGCCCATGAAGGTGCAGAGCTTGTTCACCTCTTGGCGCAGCCCGAGCAGCTCGGGGCCGTTGAGGGAGACCAGCAGCTCGGCGGCCCGGGCGTCCATCGTGCAGCCGCCGCGCTTGGCTTCGGCTTGGGCGAAGGGCACCGGGCTCGCGTCTTTGGCGTCAAAGCGGCGCACATCGCCGATCTTCTTGACGAGGTTGGCGAGGACCCGACCGCGGTCCTTGCCCCCGGCCGGCGGCGGCATCTTGAGCCCGGTGAGGATGAGCGTGGTGTCGGGGTTGGGGTGCTCGGCGTAGGCGATCAGGGCGTCGAGCAGGTCCACGTCGGCCTTGTCGATGTCGCGCAGCACCACCACGCGCCGGCGGCTCATCATCGCCCGGGTGCGCGCGAGGTTGATGGTGTCGCCCCGGTCCTCGGCGGCCGAGCCCGCGGAGAAGTTGAAGCTGTTGGGCGGCGCGCCGAGGGCAGCGAGCGTCAGCCGATCCTCGGCCTCCCGCACCAACAGCTGCTCCTCGCCGGTGAGGATCGAGATCAGGACGGGACTCGGCTCGCTCATGCAGGGCTCCTCGCGCCGGAGCGCTCTATCCCGCGGCGGGCCCAGCGCGGGCGCCGCCCTGCGGACTCCGCCCGAGACCATTGCGCTGATGGGTGTTCCGGCCGGAGGAACCGCGCTCGGGTCGGGGCGCGCCCCGCAGCCTTGACAGGCCCGGGCGCCATCGCGACAATCGCCCCCCGTCCCGATAGCCCCGCCGCCCCCAGCGCTGCCCCCGAAGCGCGGGGCACCCACCAGCCCTGCGGCCCGCCGCGCGGCTGAAGCCCTCCGAGCCCGAAGGGATCCCCATGGCCGTCCTACCCGCCCTGCTCCTGCTCTCCAGCCTCGCAGAGGCCGCCCCCATCGAGGTGCCGGCCGAGCCGCTGCGCCAAGCCGACGCGGCGCCCGCGAGCGGCGCGGGCCCGACCAAGCAGCGCCCGCTGATGGAGGTCAACCTCCGCGGCCGCTTCCTGACCGTGCCCAACTCCATCATGGACACCTGGTACTTCGACAGCGACAGCGAGGGCGCCAACCCCTTCGATCGCCCGAAGCTCCGCATGTACACCTTCGGCGTCGAGTACGTGCTCAAGCCGCGCCCGATGAACTGGGTCTTCTACTACGAGTACATCGGGAACGGCATCAAGGAGGGCTACTGGGACGACGTCGAGCAGCCCGCCGACCACGACGACGGCGACTGGCTCAAGCCCAGCAACTTTGGCTTGCATGTGGTCGGCTTCAACTACGCCCACGAGATCCCGATCGGCGACGACACCAAAAACGTCTGGGTCAGCATGCTGTTCGGCGCCGGCCTCGGCCTCGGCATCGTCTCGGGCGACCTCACCACCTGGCACCCCGGCGGCAACTCGTCCATCACCAACAACTGCCTCCGGGACGCCCCGGCCTTCGAGCGCAAGGACACCTGCGAGCCCGATGGCAAGGTCAACTTCCCCGGCGTGCTGCCGATCCTCGACCTCACCATGAGCACGCGGGTCAACTTCGCGGAGCGGGCCAACGCCCGCCTCGACCTCGGTATCCACAACACCTTCTACGTCGGAACTGCGGTCGGCACGGTATTTTAGCCGTCTTCGACCCCAGCGCCGCGCGCCCCGCGGGGGGCCCGGGCTGGCGCCTTGGAGCCACCAGCGGCCAGAAGGGCGTCACTCCCGGAACCGCGACCCTGGCGCATCAGCCGTCCGATGGATAGTCGCCGCGGTGAACGCCACAGCCGATCGGCCGCGCGATCTTCCATCTCCTCTTTCCCGACGCCGCCTGTGCGCGTCCCATTGGAGCTCCCTTGATCCTGGTCACTGTCCGCGAGAACGAGCCCTTTGAGAAGGCCTTGCGCCGCTTCCGCCGCAAGGTGGAGCGCGAGGGCATCCGCAAGGACATCAAGAAGAACAGCTTCTACCTGAAGCCGGGCGAGAAGAAGCGGCTCAAGCAGCGGCTGGCCGAGAAGCGGCGGCGGAAGGCCATGCGCCGGGCGCTCAAGAAGCCCCGGTAGATCTCGGCTCCCCCATGCCGATGACGCCCACCTCACGGTGGGCGTTGTGCTGTGGGGCGCCCGGCGGCGCCGGTGGGCGCGCCCCCTCCACCCGCGGGCCCTAGAAGGCCACGCCGAGGCCGAGCCGCCCGAGCGTCTGGCGCTCCTCCACGATCAGCTCCTCGCCGGCGTCAAAGCGCAGGCTCCGGCGCTGGGCGTCCAGGCCCGCCCGCAGCCACAGCGGGCCCTGCAGCGGCACCTCGAGGCCGAGGCCGACGTTCGACTGCGTCGGGTAGGGGAAAAAGCTCTCGCTGGCGTGCAGATCGAGCCACAGGCGGTCGAGGTCCAGCAGCAGCCCCGCGCCCAGGCGCAGCCCCGTGAGCGGCGCGGGGGTCCAGGTCGGCGTGCCGTCCGACCACAGCACCACCCCCGACTGTCCCCGCTCCAGGTGGGCCAAGGCCTGCCAGGAGATCGGGCCGGCGATGGCCCGGCGGTACCGCCCGCCCAGGCGCGCGGACAGGGCGTTTTGGGGATCCAGCGCCGCGTCGATCGCCTCGGTCTCGGCGCTCGGGAACCGGTATTGGCCGGAGGGGCTCGTGCGCGCGCCCTCCACCACGAGCTCGGCGCCCCAGGCCCCACCCTTGGGGAATGCGAGCAGGCGCAGCTCGCCCGCCCACACGCCGAGGCCAGCGCCCTCGCTGAGGCCGCCCGCCGTCAGCGCGACCTGCTCGGGCCCCACCCGAAAGCCGTCCTGCTTGCTGTCGTAGGCGCCCGTACCGGCCCCGAGGCTCAGGGAGGCGCGGAGGGCCGGCCCGTCCCCCGCCGGGGCGGGCGCGCGGGCGGCGGGCGCGGCGGGCGCCGCCGGGGCGGAGGTTGGCGAAGGCGACGTGCTGGA